>JAZUFG010000090.1:0-22063 GCA_045640565.1 Oscillospiraceae bacterium
AAGAGCTCAAAGCAGCCGGTTTGAATCTTCACTGCGGGGACGATTTCCTTCAGTTCATCCAGCAGTTCTCTGCAAAAGCGCAGATAGGCTGCTGCAAGAGCTTCCGGAGTCTGGCCATGCTCTGCAAAAGCATCACTCAAAATATGGAGGGGAATCAAATCCTCCGTGGGATCCAGACCCACCATGATGGGAGACTTTGTTTTGCGTATTTTTTCCTGTAAAATATCTATTGACATAGTAAAATCCTCCTATTGATTGGAATTCACAAAAAAATTCTCTTTCTATAGGACGATTATAGCACAATAAACAAAAAAAGGAAGCACTTTCGTGCTCCCTTTTTTTATTAAAGCAAATTACTGCTCGTCAATGCCGATAACAACACCGGAACCGACGGTACGGCCGCCTTCACGGATAGCGAAGCGGAGGCCTTCCTCGATAGCGATGGGGGTGATCAGCTCAACATGCATATCAACGTTATCACCAGGCATGCACATCTCAACACCTTCGGGGAGGTTGATGATGCCGGTAACGTCAGTGGTACGGAAATAGAACTGAGGTCTGTAGTTGTTGAAGAAAGGAGTATGACGGCCGCCTTCGTCCTTGCTCAGAACGTAGACCTGACCGGTGAACTTGGTGTAAGGATGGATGGAACCGGGCTTAGCCAGAACCTGTCCACGCTCGATAGCCTTCTTATCGATACCACGGAGCAGAGCGCCGATGTTGTCGCCAGCCTCAGCGTAGTCGAGGAGCTTGTGGAACATTTCGATATCGGTAACAACAGTGGACTTCTTCTCGTCAGCCAGACCAACGATTTCAACGGGCTCGTTCTTCTTGATAACGCCACGCTCAACTCTACCGGTAGCAACGGTGCCACGGCCGGAGATGGTGAAGACGTCCTCAACAGGCATCAGGAAGGGCAGGTCGTCATTACGGGGAGGAGTGGGGATCCATTCGTCAACTGCGTCCATCAGTTCCTTGATGCAGGCGTAGTCGGGATGGTTGGGATCGTTGGACTCCTGGGTCAGAGCGAGGGGAGCGGAACCGCGGATGATGGGGGTGTCGTCTCCGGGGAAGCCGTAGAAGCTCAGGGTCTCACGAACTTCCATGTCAACCAGTTCGAGAAGCTCTTCGTCATCGACCTGATCGCACTTGTTCAGGAAAACAAGAACGGAAGGAACGTTAACCTGACGGGCCAGCAGCAGGTGTTCCTTGGTCTGAGCCATAGGACCATCGGTAGCAGCGATAACCAGGATAGCGCCGTCCATCTGAGCAGCACCAGTGATCATGTTCTTGATGTAGTCAGCATGTCCCGGGCAGTCAACGTGAGCATAGTGACGCTTTGCAGTCTCATACTCGACGTGTGCGGTGTTGATGGTGATACCACGTTCACGCTCTTCAGGAGCCTTGTCGATGGAAGAATAATCAGTGAATGCAGCGCCGCCCTGAAGTGCCAGGTACTTGGTGATAGCTGCAGTCAGAGTGGTCTTGCCATGGTCGATATGACCAATGGTACCGATGTTAACATGGGGCTTGGTTCTTTCGAATTTCTGCTTTGCCATTGAAAAAATCCTCCTAATGTTGTTTGGTAAGTTTTTTTATTTCGAATACGGTTAATATACACTATTTGAGCAAAGATAGCAAGCAAAATTTCTCTCAGTGCTGAGAACGTTTTGCAATCAGTTCTTCCTGAACAGACTTGGGCAATTCCTGGTAGAAATTCGGCTCCATGGAATACTGGCCGCGGCCCTGAGTTGCAGAGCGCAGGTCAGTTGCATAGCCGAACATTCTGGCCAAAGGAATATTCGCATCGATCTGCATCGTGCCGTTTCCGGGATTCAAACCGAGAACATTACCACGACGGGAACTGACATCACCGATGACATCGCCGGAATATTCTTCCGGGACAATAACGGTGACTTTCATAATAGGCTCGAGAATTGCGGGATTCGCTTTCTTGCATGCTTCCCGGAAAGCCATGGAGCCGGCAATCTTGAAGGCCATCTCCGAAGAGTCAACCTCATGGTAGGAACCGCCGGTGACATGAACCTTCACATCCACAACGGGATAACCTGCAGCGACACCTGCCTGCATCGCGCCCTGGATACCAAGGTCAATAGCAGGAATATATTCGCCGGGGATATCACCGTTCCGGACCTCATCGATGAACTCATAGCCCTTGCCGGGTTCATTGGGCTCAATGGTCAGTTTCACATGACCGTACTGGCCCTTACCGCCGGACTGACGGACATAGCGCTCATCAACGGAAGCAGAACTGCGAATCGTTTCTTTGTAGGCAACCTGCGGGGCACCGACATTGGCTTCCACCTTGAATTCACGAAGAAGACGGTCAACGATGATCTCCAGATGGAGCTCGCCCATACCGGCAATAATGGTCTGACCGGTTTCCTCATCCGTATAAGTACGGAAAGTAGGATCTTCTTCAGCCAGTTTGCCGAGAGCAATGGACATCTTCTCCTCGCCGGCCTTCGTCTTAGGCTCAATGGCCACACGAATAACAGGCTCAGGGAATTCCATGGATTCCAAAATGACGGGAGCGCCCTCTTCACAAAGGGTATCGCCGGTCGTCGTAGACTTAAGGCCCACAGCAGCCACGATATCACCCGAATAAACGCAATTGATATCCTCGCGGTGATTGGCATGCATCAAAAGAATTCTGCCAAGACGCTCGCGATGGCCCTTATTTGCGTTCAGAACGGTCTTGCCGGACTCCATACTGCCGGAGTAGACACGGAAGAAAGCAAGCTTACCGACAAAGGGATCGGTTGCGATCTTGAATGCCAAAGCAGAGAAGGGTGCGGAATCGTCCGAAGGACGCTCCTCCTCTTCCTGCGTTTTGGGATTCACACCCACAATAGCGGGAACATCTACAGGAGACGGGAGATAGTCCACGATGGAATCCAGCAATTCCTGAACGCCTTTATTGCGGTAAGAAGTTCCGCAATTCACAGGGACCATCCGGTTTGCCAGAGTGGCCTTCCGAATTGCGATCTTGATCTTCTCTTCCGGGATATCCTCACCGCTCAGGAAAAGCTCCATGATCTCGTCGTCTTCATCGGAGACGGCTTCCAGGAGTTTTTCCCGATATTCATCTGCAAGTTCCTGCAGATCTGCGGGAATTTCTTCCTCACGGACATCGGTGCCCAAATCATCATAGAAGACATAGGCCTTCATGCGAATCAGGTCAACGACTCCGCGGAAATCACTTTCCACACCGATGGGGAGCTGGACAGGAACGGCGTTGCACTTCAGGCGATCCTTCATCATTTGAAGGACATTGTAGAAGTTGGCGCCGGTGATATCCATCTTGTTGATATAGACAATTCTCGGGACTCCATAACGGTCGGCCTGGCGCCAAACAGTTTCTGTTTGAGGCTCAACACCGCCCTTGGCGCAAAGAACAGTTACCGCACCGTCCAATACACGCAGGGAACGCTCGACCTCAGCGGTGAAGTCCACATGTCCCGGGGTGTCAATGATGTTGATACGGCAGCCGCGCCAAAAACAAGTAGTGGCAGCTGACGTGATCGTAATGCCGCGTTCCTGCTCCTGAACCATCCAGTCCATGGTGGCAGTGCCATCATGGGTCTCACCGATTTTATAATTCTTACCGGTGTAAAAAAGGATACGCTCGGAAGTCGTGGTCTTGCCGGCATCGATGTGCGCCATAATGCCAATATTTCTTGTGTTTTCAAGTGAGTATTGTCTAGGCAACTTTCTGCTCCTTTATTACCAACGGAAATGGGCAAAAGCCTTGTTGGCCTCAGCCATCTTGTGGGTATCGTCGCGCTTCTTAACGGAGTTACCGGTGTTGTTCATAGCATCCATGATCTCCGCAGCAAGGCGGTCCTTCATGGTGCGTTCACCGCGGGAACGGGAATACTGAGTCAGCCAACGGAGACCAAGGGTCTGGCGGCGCTCAGCGCGAACTTCAATAGGAACCTGATAGGTTGCGCCGCCAACACGGCGAGCCTTCAGCTCGACAGAAGGCATGATATTTTCCATTGCCTCCTGGAATGCTTCCAATCCGTTTTTACCAGTCTTCTCTTCAACGATCTTAAAAGCGTCGTAAACAACTTTCTGAGCGACGCCCTTCTTGCCGTCCAGCATAACGCTGTTGACAAGCTTGGTCACGAGAACAGAGTGGTAAATAGGATCAGGAAGAACTTCTCTAACGGGAACATTACCTCTTCTGGGCACGTTTCTTCCCTCCTTCACAAAAATATGATTTCATAGGTACTTCAGGGGTCTTTCTCCCCCGTAGGGTGCCTGCCTGAGGTTTTATCTATAAAACGTCAAGCAAGGCCTTGCCTTGCAATAAGGCGTGGTAAATGCGATGATGCGAAGAATTACTTCTTCTTTGCAGCCTTGGGTCTCTTAGCACCGTACTTGGAACGAGCCTGCATACGGCCCTGAACACCCTGGGTATCCAAAGTGCCGCGGATGATGTGGTAACGGACACCAGGAAGGTCCTTAACACGGCCGCCGCGAATCAGGACGACGCTGTGCTCCTGCAGGTTGTGACCGACACCGGGAATATAAGCGGAAACTTCCAGGCCATTGGTAAGACGAACACGGGCGATCTTACGAAGAGCGGAGTTAGGCTTCTTAGGGGTGGTGGTACGAACTGCGGTGCAGACGCCTCTCTTCTGAGGGGATGCAAGATCAGTGGGGCAATTCTTCAGAGTGTTGACACCCTTCTGGAGTGCAGGAGCAGTGGACTTATAAGCGACTTGCTCTCTTCCCTTTCTGACCAGCTGATTAAAGGTAGGCATTTTTTTCTCCTTTCTTAAATAATTTTTATTTCAACCGCGAAGCGGCTAAAATCAGCGGATGATCCCTGCGGCAGCAGCACGAACGGCAATCCCGCAGGCAAGCCCTAAAGCCTCCATGGAGATATCCTCCACAAGAGGAATGGAATTTGCTTTGCAGTAGCTGCGGATCGGATCCGTCATCTGAGGATCGGCGTCTTCGGCAAGGAAGACACGGACCGCGCTGCCATCCCGAAGCGCCTTCTTGAGCTGCTTAACACCGACAACTTTTTTTGCGGATTTCAGTTCAGAAAGCATGGATTCAAACCCCCGGGGCGCAAGAAATGACGCGAAAACTCACGCAAGCATGCATTATAGCAGATTGCACGAAAAAGGTCAAGAATATTTGTGCAAAATATTTTGAGAAAAAGAAAGTCTTACGGGATCATCACCCGTAAGACTTTCTTCATTTTCCAGGATTATGCATGCACTTTTGAACGAATATACTCCGTTATCGTTTCTCTTTCGATGCAGTCCTTATGCAGGACTTTGCGCTCTCCGATTCCCTTCAAAGGATTCGGTGCGGGCACCTTAGTCAGCTCTTCCAGCTGCTCAATGCAGCGGAACTCATTTTCATCCGGTTCTGCCCCTAATGCCCGCAGAACCGCTGCGGGGAATTTATAGGCAGAAGCCGTTGAAAGAACAACAACGGGAGCATTCGACTCACGGACCTTCTTATACTCCTCCGCACAGTGCCATGCAACGGCAGTATGGGTATCCAGAAGATATCCGTTTTCTTTCCATACCTTGCTGATGGTCTCGGCAGTTTCCTTTTCCGAACAGGATCCGGCAGCAAACTCTTCCGCAAGCTTTTTCCGGTTTCCTTCCGAAATCTCGTAGGATCCCTTTTCGGCCAGCTCCTTCATCCATGCTGCCACTTGAGAAGCATCACCGGTCATAAGATAAAGCATGCGTTCCAGATTGCTGGAAATCAGAATATCCATGGAAGGAGAAACGGTCTTGAAGAAGGGACGGTTCCTGTCATAACGGCCCGTTTTGAAGAAATCCGTCAAAACATCATTCCGGTTAGAGGCGCAAACAAGTTTGCCGACGGGAAGCCCCATCTTTTTTGCGAAATAGCCCGCCAATATATCCCCGAAATTCCCGGTGGGGACAACATAATCCACGGGTTCTCCGCAAGCGATCGCTCCCCTGTTCACGAGCTCCGTATATGCATGGAAATAATAAACAATTTGAGGAACAAGCCGGCCGATATTGATGGAATTTGCAGAGGAGAAGGAAATTCCGGGAATCGGATCCTTTTGGAATGCTGCGAAGGCCTTTTTCACGCCTGTCTGCGCATCATCAAAATTGCCTTTCACCGCGCAAACCGTAACATTGCTGCCAATTTGCGTGGTCATCTGAGCCTTTTGCACGGAGCTGACACCCTCGTCCGGGAAGAAAACAATGATCTCCGTTCCCGGGACATCATGGAAGCCTTCCAATGCAGCCTTGCCGGTATCGCCGGAAGTGGCAGTCAGGATCGCGATCTTCTCCTGAATCTTCTCCTTGCGGCAGGATTCCATTACCAGCTGCGGGAGCATGCAAAGCGCCACATCCTTGAATGCCGCCGTAGGACCGCGGAAAAGCTCCAGAAGATAGTTCTCCCCCACCTTTGCAAGAGGCGTAAGCTCATCCGTCTCAAAGCGGCCGGAATAGGCCCGATGAACCATCCCGTGCATTTCCTCCGGAGAAAAATCCGGAAGAATGGCTCCCATGACCTTCTCTGCTAAATCCATTGTGGAAAGGTTCAGCAGGGAAGAAATTTCCAAGGCAGGAAGCTTTCCCTTTTCGGGAAGGTAAAGACCGCCGTCTTTGGCAATCCCGTCCAAAATTGCGCGGGTTCCGGAAACAAGGAGAGAATCATTTCTCGTGCTCTGAAATTTCATATCAATACCTCGCAGAAGGAAAAGTTATTTTTCCCCGTCGAATTTCATATCAGCCATGACGATCTTATCCAAAACCGGGTCCAAATCCGTCAAATATGCCTTCTCAATGCAGCCGGCATCTACCAACGCGGCCAAATCCGGATTCATGGGAAGACGGGCAAGAACGGGAATCCCGGACTCCTTGGAAATGGAATTCAATCTTCCCTGGCCGAAGGGATAAATCTTCTTGCCGCAATCCGGGCAATTCAGATAGCTATAATTCTCGATGAAGCCCAAAATCGGAATATTCATCATATTCGCCATCTTGACCGCCTTCTCCACAATCATGGAAACCAGATCCTGAGGAGAGGTTACGATAATAACTCCGTCAATGGGAAGAGACTGGAAAACCGTCAAAGGGACATCCCCGGTTCCGGGAGGCATATCCACAAACATATAGTCCACATCTCCCCAGACCACATCCGTCCAGAACTGCTTGACAGCTCCGGCCAAGACGGGGCCTCTCCATAACACAGGGGATGTTTCATCCTCAAGGAGGAGGTTGATGGACATGATCTGAACACCGTCCGGAGAAACGCCGGGGTAAAGCCCCTGCTCATCCTGACCGCCGCAATCCGAAACACCGAAAGCCTTGGGAATGGAGGGACCCGTAATATCCGCATCCAGCACGGCTGCGGACTTGCCGCGGCGATTCATGCCGGAAGCCAAAAGTGAGGTGACCGTGGATTTGCCAACACCGCCTTTTCCGCTGATGACGGCAATCATCTTTTTAACATGGGAACCGGGGTTGGCTGCTGCGCGCAAATCTTCCTTCTTAGATTCGCAGTTTTCCGTGCAGGAAGAACAGTTACCGCTGCATTCGCTCATAAATATCATGCTCCTTTGAGAAAATATCAGGTGAATTCTATCTCTTTTTCATGGGGATGTCAAGAGATCCGGGCAGGGATAAAGCGCTCCAGCGCATATGCAATACCGTCTGAATTATTATCCAGGGTGACAAAATCTGCAGAGGACCGAACTTGCTCCGCAGCATTTCCCATGGCCACCCCTATTCCGGCTTCCCGCAGCATGGGAATATCATTTTCGGAATCTCCGAACGCAAGCGTGTTCAAAGGAGAAACTCCGAGAATACGGCAAACATCCAAAAGCCCTTTCCCCTTATGGATGGAAGACGGGATCAGTTCCAGATAAAACGGTGCCGTCTGAACAACGGAAATATTCTCCACTCCGGCTTCACGGACCCTCCTTCGTATTTCTTCCTGCAGGGAAGGCAAATGCTCCGGAAGCATGGAAAGCAGGATTTTCACGGGATCAAAGGTGAGCGCAGCAGACAGATCCTCTGCTTCACGGCAAGACATACAGTTATTCCGGCTTTCAAATTGAACCTTATATCCGTTTTTATCCCTCACGATGAATTCGACCCCGTCATCCAGGATCGGAGTAACGGGGAGGTCCGAGAGAAGCGAGAGCAGCTTTCTCGCCTGCTCTTTTTCCATGGCCGTCTTAAAAAACACCTCTCCGGTCGATGCGGAAGCAATTGAGCCTCCGTTATAAGACATCAGAATACCGTTATATTGGCGCATAGAAAGCGCATCACATTCCCGATAGAGGCCCGGAGCAGGACGGGCAGAGGCCAGAACCAGACGAATCCCGGAGTCTTGCGCTCCCATAAGGGCCCGGCGGGTCTTCTCTGTAATTCGCTTTTCATCATCGGTAAGCGTTCCGTCGAGATCAAGAAAAATCAGTTCAAAGGACATAGAAAGGCTCCGAAATCAGTAAGGGATTTTGAACATGGGATGGGTGGGCGGATTCCCCGCTCCATAAAGGTGCCCAACATCGCCGTATGAAATCAATTCCGGGCAAACAGCCCTCGTACCCGTCCCGAAATGAAGGACGGTGACGCCGGTAAAGCCTTTCATCAGTGTTGCGCCAAAAAACTGGTAAGGGATATGCAGCAAATGCGAGAGCATAACACGGCAGTTTCCGCAATGGCAGAAAAGGGCGATATGACGGTCATTTCCTTCCCTTACATCGTAGAAGCCCTGCTCGTTCCTGTCATATCCCAAACGGGAAAGAAGGTCATCCAGGCCTTCAGAGAGCTCCCGGTAGCGTTGGGGAAAACCCGTCTCGCAGAGACCGGGAATCTGAGCAAGTCCCTCCTCTATGCTGAGGCCGCGGAAGTCCGGAGAATGCAGATAGGGCGTTGTCAGGCAGGAGATCGTCTTGAGCTGCCCGTCCGGGAAGGCCGTCTTTGACTCCAGATTCAATTCATACGCCCAGGGTTCTGTGATGATCGGCAGATTCAGAAGCTTAGCCGTGGGCTCCGCTGTTTCCTGCGCTCTGCCCTGGGGGGAGCAGTGGATCTCATCGATCCCGGATTCTAAAAGGCGGTGAGAAAGAAGCTCTGCCTGAATCTTGCCCTCGGGCAGCAGCGTATCTGTGCTATAATCCGGCGCACCGTGACGAATAATGTAGAGCAGCATTGAATATCCTCCAAACTATCCCTCTTCCAATTGAGAAGCAGCTTCTTCCCATTCCTCCAGCAAGGCAGAAAGCGCCGCGTCCTCCGTTTCTTTCTTCGCGAGGATCTCGCCATATTGCTGATAATCCGCCGCAGCTTCTTCCAATTCTTTTTCAAGAGCGGCGATCTCATCTTCCTTTGCCTGGATCTCCCGCTCCAAACGGCGGACCTTTTTCTCCAATTCTTTGGTTCCGCCGGAGACTTTTTCCTTCTTTTCTTTCTTTTCGTTTTTCTCGCTTTGGGGTACCCGCTGGGCGTTCAGCTTTTCATGCTCCTTTACAGAGCAGTATTTTTCATAACCGAAAGGGAAATCCCGTATTGTTCCGTCCTGAAGCTCCCATATCCGCTCCGCAAATTCATTGACGAAATACCTGTCATGGGAAACGAAAAGCAGGGTTCCCTCATACTCTTCTATGGCAGCCTCCACCCATTCTCTGGAAGCAATATCCAAGTGATTGGTGGGCTCATCCAGGATGAGAAGGTTGATTTTATCCTCCATGAGCATGCAGAGCCGAAGGCGGGCCTTTTCGCCGCCGGAAAGGGTTCCGACCGTTTTAAAGACATCCTCTCCCTCAAACATAAAACGGCCCAAACGGTCACGGGCCGACTGAGGAGAACAATCCTGCTCATAGAGCATAGTATCATAGAGGGTGCGCTCCGGATGCTCAAAGGAAATATTCTGCGGCAGGTAGGCCCATTTTACCGTGGGGCCAAAACGAATCTTTCCCTCCCCGCTCTCTTCTCCTAAAAGGAGCTTGAGAAAGCTGGTCTTTCCCGTTCCGTTATCCCCGAGGAGTGCAATACGCTCGCCGCCCTTTACCAGCAGTTCCACATTTTTAAAGAGGGTCTTGTCCCCATAGGACATTCCCAGATTTTTAACGGAGAAAACCTCGTCTCCGAAAAAATCCTCCGAATGGAAGCTTGCCCGCATGGATTTTTCTTTTTTGGGCCTGTCCGTTTTTTGTATCCTGTCCATGCGGTGCTGAATGGACATGGCACGGCGGTAAAGCGTTCTGTTGTTGATGCCCCAGCCTTTCATCCGTTCCAGGGTAAAGCCCAATTGCTTCAGCTTTGCCTGTTCCTGCTCATACTGCTTCATCTGCAGGTTAAAGCGCGCCTGCTTTTCCTCCATATAGAAGGAATAGTTGCCGCTGTAAAATTCCGCCTTTCCTTCGCGGATCTCCACGATGCGCTTCACGGTCCTGTCCAGGAACCAACGGTCGTGAGAAATCGTCAGGACCGTCCCCTTGAATTTCAGGATATAATCCTCCAGCCATTCCACGCTATGCATATCCAAATGGTTCGTAGGCTCATCCAGGAGAAGAATATCCGTCTTTTGCAGGAGCAAGCGTCCCAGGTTTACCCGGGTCTTTTCTCCTCCGGAAAGGCTGCCAAAAAGCTGACAGCGCATCTCCGGGGGAATACCCAGGCCCTGACAAATCTTGTCTGTTTCCAGGTCCATATCGTAGCCGCCGCCCAAAGAGAAGCGGAGGGTCAGCGCATCATAGTCCCGCAAAAGAGATTTGTCGTCAGAAGCCTCCATTTCTTTTTCCAGACGCTTCATCTTCTCACTAAGGGAAAAGAGCTCTGAAAACGCCGTGTGAAGGACATCCTCGACCCTGTAATTCTCCGGATAGACGGGAATCTGGGAGATCAGGCCGAGTTTCTTTCCCGGGGCAATAAAAACTTCTCCCTCATCCGGATAAAGCTCTCCCGTCAGGATTTTAAAGAGGGTACTCTTCCCCGCCCCGTTCTTTCCCATAATTCCGATATGCTCCCCTTCCAAAACCTCAAAGGAAAGCCCATCCAGAATATTATCTCCAATGGAAAAGGATTTTATTAAATTGCTAACGGAAATATCGGTCATAGTAATCTTTTAAATCCTTGCAATAAATCTTTGCTGCCTATTCGCCTAAGAATTCTTTCCGATCAAAAAGGAGGTTCAAAGCCTCCAGGAGAGCATTCGTTGAAAGATGTTCCGGCAAATCCAAAGCTTTTTTCAGCTGAGAGCGCCGGGAGGCGCTGTCTTTCCCACCAACCAGGCCCAGCTGATAGAGATCCAGCTTCGTTATGGGCACCCGCGCAGGCATGTCGGGACTCTCCCCTTCCAGACTGGCCCCGGCTTTCAAAAGCGCATCCCGCAAAACATCCGGCTTCATGCCCTCGACGCCCAGCTTTCCTTCCTTCCCGGCTTTGGCTTTTCTTCCTTCTTTCCCGGGAATATCCGGAATATAGGCATGTTTCATCTGCTCAGCCGGAATGGCACCCTTCAGGTAATTCCGAATTTGAAAACCGGCACCGTCCGAATCCGTCAGGATGATCAGGCCGCGCTTTTCTGCAAGTTTTCTGAAATAATTTAACATTGCTTTATCCCGGAAGATGGAAAAACCGCCGGTCTCCAATATCGGAGCATCAACCAGCTGAGAAAGGGTATTCCTGTCGTATCGCCCTTCCACAATAATTGCCTCCCGGATCTTAAGCATGGTGGGCCTCCTCCGCGATCTTCAAAAGAAGGAGTTCCAGCATACGCTCCGGCGTATCATAGGAATTCTTGATCCGGAAATCCGTTTCCTCACAAAGGAGAACCGCCTGATCGCAGAACTGCTCCGGAAGCCCGGCAGCCGCATTCATGAGGATAGCGGCGGGATATTCCCGGATCCCGCAGAGATGGCAGAGGTCCATCTTTCCCCTTCCTTCGGATTGAAGGATCTTTGCTGCGCGCAATCTCCGCATTTGGGTGGAAACGGCGCCCAGGATTGCAAAGGGATCCTCCTGCTTTTTCAAAACGCCCTGCAGTTTCTCGAGAGCAAGGGCAAAATTGCCCTTCGTCAAGGCATCCGTAATATCAAAAACAACGGCATCCAAGACCGGTTCAACCACCTGGTCGATATCGGATTTCCTGATCAGATCCGCGTCAGAATAGGCAGCTATCTTCTCGATCTCAGCGGCAATTGCCGTCATGGAAGCACCGGTAACAAAGACCAAATAGGAAGCAAGACGGCTGTCGATTTCTTTCCCGTAGGATTTGAAGTGGCGGGAGATCCAGGCGCAGAGTTCTCTCTCCGACTGCTTTGCAAATTCAACCGTTACGGCACTCTTCTGGAATGCGTCCCAGAGTTTTTTCATCCTTTTATCCGGTTTCCAGGGGATGGAAATATAATTAAATACCACGCAGCAATAGTCCGGCAAATCCGAAAGCATTGCCGCCAGACGGTTCCGATTCTCCTCACTGTCCTTAAAAGGATCATAATCGTCAATCCGGATCAGGGAGCGATCCGCCATCATGGGAATGGCATCCAAGGCATCCCCAAAGGTGTTCATATCCATGCTTTCGGCATTGAATCTATGAAAATTGAAATCCGCAGCCGGTCCGTCCATGAGGAGCTTTTTCAGTGCATCCAGATAATAGTTCCGCAGGTAGTCCTCTTCCCCGAAAAAGACATAGAGGCGCCCCGGATTCTTTTCCTTCAACGCTTCCTTCAGCACGCGGAATCCGCTGTTCTCTTTTTCCTGATATAAGGGCATGGCTACCTCCCAACTATAAGCGTTCCGCATTGGTCTGTGCGGTAAATATTTGCCCCAACGGAGGATATTCTTGCCAGCGTTTCCTCCGACGGATGGCCGTAGCGGTTTTCACCGACAGAAATGATCACAGTGTCCGGCCGCAGAGTTTTCAGCAGTTTCTCTGAAGAGGATGATTTTGCTCCGTGGTGTCCGGCAATATAGAGCTCCAGATCCGGGAGATCGTACGCCTGCAAAAGGGCTTCTTCCTGTGCAGCAGGCAAATCTCCCGTTACAAGTATATCATAGCTGTCAAAGCTTGCAAGAAGAGAAAGGCAAGCCTCATTTCCCTCTTCGAAACTCTCGGGAGCCAAAAGCATCAGCTTTCCCCTGCCGAAGGATAAAGCCGCCGATTCCCGGATGAGGGAGCACGCCGCGCCGCTTTTTGCTGAAAGAACTTCCAGTTTTTCCCGATTGCCTCCGGAATCCGCTATGTCCGGAATCCAAAGCTCAGAAACAGGAATACGGTGCAGCAACTGCTCGGCTCCGCCCATATGGTCTGTATCGAAATGCGTCAGAATAAGGAGATCCAAGCCGTCATAGCCCCGAGAACAAAGCGTATCCGCCAAAAGATTCCCGGCTTCATCCGGATGGGATCCGCCGCAATCTATGGCGGCAGTCATTCCATCCGACTCCAAAAGAAGACACTGCCCCTGGCCCACATCCAAAGCCGTCAATGTAAAATTCGGATACGAATAGCGAGTCCAGCTGTCAAGCTCCGTGACAGAAAGAAGCAGGATAAAGACCGAAAGGACGGTCAGGGCAAGAGCCCTTCTGCGCTTTCTTCTCTGCAGGCAGAAAAATATGCAAAGAAGGACAAAGAAAGCGATCCAAATATAGGAAAAAGCGCCCTGCGGATAGAGATTTCCAAAGGGCAAAGCCGCAATCTTCCCGGATATAAACTGTACATAGCGGATCAAAGCCTGCAGAATTCGGGAAAGAACTGCCGCAAGAGGCGGGAAAAAGCCATACAATGCCAGACACAAAAAGCCAAAAACAAAAATCAGGGTGATCGCCCAAAGGGTCAGGAGATTCGTAAGAAGCGAAAAGAGGGGCAGCCTTCCATAAAAGGCCATAGACACCGGAAGCGTGAAAACAAGGGCCCCAAGAGAAGCGGCGGAAGAAGCCGCAAAGGAACGCCAAATTCTCCCCATGAGGGAATGCCTTGGGAATTTTGCGCCAAATCTCATCAGATAAGCTTGAAGGGACGGGCTGAAAAGAAGAATACCGGCAGTGGAGGCATAGGATAAATACAGGCCGGTCCCCAAAAGGCATGAGGGATTCAAGAGCGTTAACAGAAAAAGGGATGCTCCCATAGCCGTTGCAGGGTCCGACTCCCGTTTGCAAAGAGGCGCCAGCATGAAAAAGAAGTGCATGACTGAGGCGCGGACAACAGAAGCGGCAAAGCCGGTCATCAAAGAATAAAAGAGCAAAACGGGGATTCCCAACAGAAGGTAAAGCTTGCGATTATGCAGGCAAAGCAAATAGAGAAAGGACATCAGAATGGAAACATGCATGCCGGAAATCGCAATGGCGTGATAATTGCCGGCCAGCTTCATATCTTCCCTTTCCGCATAGCTGAGCTTCCCCCGATTACCGGTCAGAAGCGCAATGAGAAAGCCCTGCGTATCCTTGGAAAGAAGCTCTCCGCATCCTCTCTGGAAAGTGCGAGACACCCTATGGGGGAAATAGCGGAAATCACCGCCCCTTCTCTCCTGAAGCTGATACTCCCCCAAGCGGATAAAAAGAGATCTTCCCGAAGAACGGGCGTAGGAAAAAGGGTCATCCCAGTCGTCTGCTTCCGAAAGAATCCCGAAGCCTCTCAGAAGGTCACCGGCCTCAAGAGTTACCATTTCTTCTGTTTTGGGAAGATAAAAAGTGCATGCGTATGCTTTGCCGTCCATGTGAGCTTTCCCTTGGACCGTAAAGCCGTATTCGCCTTCCTTGGGGTCATCTGTCAGTTCGGCAAGAAGTTCCCGCTCCAAGCCGACAAGGGTCCTCGGATAATCGATTTTAACTCTTTTCCAGCTATTTGCATAAAAGAAGCCCGCGAGGATACCCATGGCAGAAAGAAAAGCTATCATCCGGGTCCTTCCCCGGAATTGAAGGCAGAAAAGCAGAGCCGCAAGCAAAATCAGGAAGATTGCGGCCGGTATTTTTATCGGCAGCCCCAATAGCGCCAAAAAAGAGCCCAGAGCAAAAGAACAACTGAAAATTGCCAAAATACGCATAGCAATCCCCTAAGAAAAGGAGGCAGTTCTGCACGCATGCAGAGACTGCCTCCGGTATGGATCAGTTAAACAGTCCCAACGTCTTGCCGCCGAGGACATGGAAATGGAGATGGAACACCGTCTGACCTGCGTCCGGGCCGCAATTACTGACGACCCGGTAGCTTTCAAGGCCCTGTTCTCCGGCAAGCTTGGCAATGACCTCATAAATATGCGCCACAAGATGAGAATTCTCCGCAGTGATAGCTGCGACAGAAGGAATATGCTCCTTGGGAATCACCAAAAAATGTACAGGTGCTAAAGGATTGATGTCAAAAAAAGCATAGCAAAGGTCATCCTCATAAAGCTTCTTGGAAGGAATCTCCCCTTCCACGATCTTGCAAAAAATGCAGTCTTCCATAAAGCAAACATCCTTTCAGCCGTTAACCGGCAACGAGATTCTTAAGCTGTGCATAGAGATTCTTCAAGCCTGCGGGGTCAGTTCCGCCGCCCATGGCGGAATCCGGCTTACCGCCGCCTCTGCCTCCAACCAGGGGAGCAAGTGTCTTCATCAGGTCTCCGGCACGAATACCCTTGGCAACGGCATCCTTGCCGCAAACGATCAGAAGGGTCAGCTTCCCGTCATTTTCAGAGGAGATCGCCGCTACAACGGCAGGCTCCTTATCCCGGAAAAAGTCGCCCAATTGGCGCAATGCAGCAGCATCGGCATTGGGAACAGAACCCGTAACGACCTTCATCCCGTTGATCTCTTCCGCAGACTTCAGCATGGCTTCAGCACCGCCGGCACTTTCTTTTGCCTTATACTGCTCAACCAGTTTCTTCTCTTCCTTCAGTTCCTCCATCACCTGCTCAGCGCGGTGGAGGATATCGGAAACGGATACTGCCTTCAGAATTGCAGCAGCATCTTCCAGAGTTTTCGTATCCTGACGGGAAAGACTGCGAGCCAATCTGCCTGTGGCAATTTCAATTCTGCGAACACCGGAAGCTACAGATGCTTCGCTGAGAATACGGAAGCTGCCGATCTTTGCGGTATTATCCAAATGACAGCCGCCGCAGAACTCCATGGAAAACTCGCCCATTCTGACAACACGAACGGTTTCTCCGTATTTTTCCCCGAAGAGAGCGGTTGCGCCGAGCTTCTTCGCTTCCTCAATAGGAAGAACTAAGGTCTCGATGGCTGCGCCCCGGAGAATGAAGTCTTCCAGGATCTCTCCGATTTTTTCAAGCTCCTCCGCGCTGACCGCAGAGAAATGGGTAAAGTCAAAGCGGAGTTTATCCGGCTCCACTAAAGAACCGGCCTGATGGACATGGTCGCCCAGGACCTGCTCCAAAGCAGACTGAAGCAAATGCGTTGCACTGTGTGCCCGGCGAATGGCCGCCCGCCGCTCCTTATCGTATGCGGAATGACAGGCTTCTCCCAATTTCAGGCTTCCCTGACGAAGGGTTCCGTAATGCAAGTACTTGCCGCCCTTGTTCTTTTGAACATCACTGACTTCAAAAATTGCAGTGCCGGCGGTTATTACGCCGGTATCTGCAACCTGGCCGCCCATTTCCGCGTAAAACACGGTCTTATCCAGCACCAGAATCGCTTCAATACCCTCACCGACGGTTTCCCGATTCTCACCCTCGGCAATAATAGCAAGGATCTTGCCGTCGGCTTCTTCAGCATCATAGCCCAGGAATTCCGTTGCAGGAATATCCTTGCCCAGATCTACACCGGCCCAGCCCAGGTCTCCCAAGGCTTTTCTCGCCTCACGGGCACGCTCCTTCTGCTCCTGCATATAATTCTTGAAAGCTTCTTCATCCACGGTCAAGCCTTCATCGGCAGCCATCTCTGCAGTCAGATCAATGGGGAAACCGTAGGTATCATAAAGCTTAAAGGCATCCGAACCGGAGAATACACTCTCACCCTTCGCCTTGTGCTCTGCAAGAAGCTCGGAGAAAATCTTCATGCCTCCATCAATGGTACGGGCAAAGTTTTCCTCCTCTGTTTGGATGACCTTGGTGATATATGCCTGCTTTTCGCGAAGGTCGGGATACTGACATTCATTCTCGTGAATGACCGTATCCACAACATCATAAAGGAAGGGATCATTTACGCCGAGAAGCTTGCCATGACGGGCCGCACGGCGAAGAAGACGGCGAAGGACATAGCCGCGCCCCTCATTGGAGGGCAAAACGCCGTCACAAATCATGAAAGTGGCGCTGCGGATATGGTCCGTGATAACACGAAGGGAGATATCTCTCTTCACGCTCTGTCCGTAATAAGCTCCCGTTATTTCAGAGACCTTATTGGTGATGTTCATGACCGTATCTACATCAAAGAGGGAGTTGACATCCTGACAGACAACTGCAAGACGCTCCAGGCCCATACCGGTATCGATGTTCTTCTGTTTCAGTTCGGTATAATTGCCATGACCGTCATTATCAAACTGACTGAAAACATTGTTCCAGATCTCCATATACCGGTCGCAATCACATCCGACGGTACAGTCGGGCTTTCCGCAGCCGTATTTTTCTCCGCGATCATAATAAATTTCAGAGCAGGGGCCGCAGGGACCGGAACCGTGCTCCCAGAAGTTATCCCCTTTTCCGAAACGGAAAATACGGTCAGCCGGGATGCCGATCTCTTCATTCCAAATCTTAAAAGCCTCATCATCATCTACATAAATGGAAGGATAGAGACGGTCTGCCTCCAAGCCGACGACCTCCGTCAAAAATTCCCAGCTCCAGGAAAGTGCCTCCCGTTTGAAATAATCTCCAAAGGAGAAGTTGCCCAGCATCTCAAAATAGGTTCCGTGACGGGCAGTCTTGCCGACATTATCAATATCGCCGGTACGAATGCATTTCTGGCAGGTGCATACGCGGCGGCGGGGAGGTTCTTCCTCTCCCTTGAACCAAGGCTTCATGGGAGTCATTCCCGCATTGATGAGAAGAATGGACTTGTCATTCTTCGGGACTAACGAAAAGCTGGGGAGGCGAAGATGTCCTTTACTCTCAAAAAAGGAAAGATACATCTCACGCAATTCATTCAATCCGTATTTCTTCATATTCAATCTCCATTCCGCAGCTGAAAAATGCTGCGATCGTTACAAAGAATTATTCCTCCGGATCCTCCACCGTGCAGCGGCGAAGGACGGAATTTTCGGGTGCATAGCACGGCAGCTTCATGCGAAGAAGCTGTTTGGGGCGGGGACAGGAATCCAGGGGATTTCCCTCATCGTCCGTCATGGAGTTCACCTTGAAGGGAATGGGAAGTCCGTCCGGCGTAATCAGCTCCAGATCCGAACCGACAAAGAAGCGATTTCTCTGGCTGAGAACTGCATTCCCGTCGGCATCACAGGACTCCACGACGGCAGAAATCTGCCAATCCCGAATATAGCGGCTTTCTTCATAAAACTGGCTATTGCCGGGAATGCCAAAATAGAAACCTGTGTAATAGTTTCTGTGGCTGACTTTCTCGACCTCATCCCGCCAAACAGGGTTCAACGGCTCGCCCTTCATTGCAGCCGTAATGGCGTGCTGATAAGCATTGGTAACAATGGCCGTATAGTAGGAGGATTTGTTCCTTCCCTCGATCTTCAGGGCATCCACTCCGGCATCCATGAGTTCCCGGATATGATCGATCATACAGAGATCCTTTGAGTTCATAATATAGGTTCCCTCTTGGGTCTCAAAAATCGGGAAATACTGGCCGGGACGCTTTTCCTCACAGAGTGCGTATTTCCAACGGCAAGGCTGGGCACAGACACCGCGGTTGCCGTCTCTTCCCGTCATATAATTACTGAGCAGACAGCGGCCCGAGAAGCTGACACACATAGACCCGTGAATAAAGGTCTCAATTTCCAGTTCCTCGGAAACATGCTCGCGGATATCCGAAATTTCACCCAAGCTCAGTTCCCTGGCAAGCACTACGCGCTTTGCGCCTAAATCAAACCAGCCCTCAGCAGAAGCGGAATTGACAATTCCGGTTTGCGTGCTGATATGGAGCTCACAGGAAGGCGCATAGCGCCTGGCAAGATTGAACACACCCAGATCCGCAACAATAAGCGCATCGGCACCGATATCGTTCAAAAACTCCAAATATTCCGGGAGTGCAGGAAGCTCGTCCTCTCTGGGCAGCGTGTTTACCGTGATATGGACCCGAGCATTCTTGCTGTGACAGAGAGAGACGGCGCTGCGCAGTTCTTCCGCGGAAAAGTTGCTGCAGCCCCCGCGCATTCCGAAATTTGTCCCCGCCAGATAGACAGCATTGGCACCAAAAGTCAGTGCCATGGTAAGACGTTCCGGATCACCTGCCGGTGAAAGGAGTTCTGGACGTTTCATCATTCTTTATCGCGCTCCCCAATATAGTCCAGGTTTTCCTGATAAGTATCAGAGAAATGGTGCAGACTGCCGCTTTCATTCATAGTATAGAAGAGATATTGGGCATTTCTCGGATAGAGGGCTGCACGAATGCTGTCAATGGAAGGATTGCAGATTGCCCCATCGGGGAGACCTGCATGACGGTCTGTATTAAAGCTGCAATCAATTGCCCGATCTGTATCCGTCAAGGGCTCTCCGTATTTATTGAGGTAATAGCGAAGGGTGTTATCGACCTGCAGAAGCGGATAAATCTTGCTGGCCAAACGGTTATAAATGACCGTTGCCACAGAGGAACTCTCGGAGATGGAAACAGACTCTTTTTCAATAATGGACGCAACGATCGTAACCGTATTGATATCCATCATAGAGGAATAAATCTCATCATCCGTAAAGCCGTTTTCCTTCATACGGTCCGCAATAATACCGTTCAGAGCATCAATATCCTCGCGCAGAGAGTCAGAGAATTTATTATCAAAGTTATTCAGGAATTTTTTAAGGACACGATCCGGGTCATCATCCACATAGAAATCGTAGGTATCCGGGAAAAGGTAGCCTTCCAGACGGTAGCGATTGCCATAGGGAAGATTCTCCAGGAAGGAATAGTCAAACTGATAGTAGGCTGCCGTGTTTTCAAGGTCCTCCACCGAGCAGACATTTTCCGCAGCAAGCTGTTCAAAAATCTGACGGCAGGTGGCACCTTCTTTAATCATGACGCGAACAATATCCCGGGAACCGGAATCCGAGCGAAGACCGTTTACCAATGCATGATAATCAAATAGATTATTGAGTGTATAGGTTCCTGTGGAAATTTTTTTCTCTGCATGCGTCAAATTACAGTAGGCTTTAAAAAGCCAGCGGTAATTCACAAGACCGTTCTCATGTAAATCATCAATCACATCATTCATGGAACTGCCTTCATCAATATTGATGGTAACCTCACGGTCAGGCTTGGAGAAGGCAAAAACATCCACAGCAGCTCTCCAAACAAAAAGGCTGAGGATAAATCCGCCCAGAAATACCGCTGCAGCAAAGATAAAGGTTTTCAGGAAGCGGGGCATAACATAGCGCTCCCTGGGAGCCTTCTCAGCTTGCGCCTGATAACCTGTTTCCTCCTCATCCTCCGGAAGATCGCCGCCATAGGCAGGATCGGAGCTCTGCTTTTCAGGCGAAACGGGAGCCTCGGGAAGTTCATCATCCGGAAGTTCATCATCCGGCAAATCTTCAGCGGGAGGCTCATCAACAGGAATATCTTCCGCATGAAATTCATCGGAAGGAATCAGTTCATCGCGGAAATCCTCCCTTGGAAGCTCCTCAAGGGGCAATTCTTCAGAAAAAGCTTCCTCAGCAGAAAAATCATCCGCAAGAGAACTCTCTACCGAAAAAGGATCATCCTCACCGGATAAAGGGGCCTCAAGGACCGTTCTCTCCGCTTCCTCCAAAGGATCATTTCCTTCTGCCCCAGCAGAGGTTATCTCCTCATCCGGAAGGGAAAATACATTATCATCCAACAAATCGCTCATAAGCTACTCCTTTCAAAAGAAAGAGCAAATCAACGCAAAGATGAAGCAATTAAGCTATAAATCTCGCTGTGAATATCTTCTATGGAGCGAAGAGCTCCATCTTTAACACAGGAAACGGTATTCCACCCATAGAAAGCAGCCGCCTCAGCAGCAGTCTCCCGACAGAGCCTCAAATAATCCAGGTCCTGTTCGTGGATATCCGCATGGGTTCCCGTATCAGATTCACGCTTTCGCATCATTTTATCCGTAAAAGAAACGGGAACATCCAAAAAAATAACCATATCCGGCCGAGGAAGACCCATCCGGTCAAACTCATATTCATAAAGCCAGGAAAAAAACGCCCTGCGCTCTTCGGGCGGAAGCTTGGAAGCCTGATGTACCGCATTGGAAGTGGTATAACGATCCGAAACGACAAGACCGCCGGAACGGTAATACTCGCCCCAATCCTGACACCATGAGGCATAGCGATCAACAGAAAAGAAGGATGCCGCAGCATAAGGATTCACATCCGAAGGTTTGGAACCGAATTCACCGCCCAAATACATACGGATCAAAGCAGAGGAAGGATTTTCATAGCGCGGAAAAACGAGCTTACGAAAATTGATCCCGTCCGCAGTTAAATGTTCCGTCAAGCGGGCGAACTGAGTGGACTTACCGGAACCGTCCGTCCCTTCCAAAACGATCAGCTTTCCCATAGGAGCCTCCAAAAGCGCATAAAATTTATAGTATTATAGCAGAAGCAGAATAAAATTGCAAGATTTCCGGGGAGGATATGCCTGAAGAAAAGGTAAAAGGTAAGCAGTAAGAAGAAAAAATCCCGTCCACTATTGTGAACGGGATTTTGTGATTATACTACGAAACAGCACAAGAATCATTTATAGTGATGTTTGCCCTGACGGGCAAGTGATGTTACGGCTTGCGCCGTAGTGATGTTTTTGCTTTGGATAAGTGATGTGATGTGTTCCACGCACGCCCGAAGGTACACCACACACCGAAGGTGTATATCACGCTGATAAGCGCATCACGTTCCACGCAGTGGAACACATCGTTGAAAAAAGACGATTGCTTTCGCAATCGTCTTTTTTCTGGCTCCCCCTGTCCGACTTGAACGGACGACCCCATGATTAACAGTCATGTGCTCTAACCAACT
>JAZUFG010000091.1:0-45105 GCA_045640565.1 Oscillospiraceae bacterium
GCGGTGTAGTATTCAACCGCACGCTTTATTGAACTGGCAACGACCATTGCTCTTGCTTTTCCACCGACTTTGCCTTTAGAAATGACCTCATTATGGAAATGCTCAATCATAACAGCGGCTTTTTCATGAATAGCATAGCTATTGGATTCCACATAATAACGCAGGATGGCTTGAGACCTTTTCTTGTCAAAACGAGGATCGTCTTCAACCGTTTTCGTAAGCTTATAGTAACTCTGAATAGGCGTATAATACCTCAGCACATCTACGATAAAACCTTCTTCAATGGCTTGCTTCATCGTATATGTGTAGTGCGGTTCCGGGTTATATGTACCGTCCGCTTGCTGAACTTTCTTTCCGAACATTTCAAGCGTCTTATTCTTCGGTGTAGCGGTAAAGGCGAAATAGCTGGCGTTTTTCACCATTTTTCTGCCTTCGATAATGGTATTTATTTTGTCTTCAAGATCGTCATCATCTTCATACACGCTACCGGAAAGAACCATATTCATTTTTGCTGAAAGACTTCCGTTTTGACTGGAATGTGCCTCATCAATAAGGATGGCAAAATTCTTGTCTTTGTATATATCGGAAATATCAGCGAGAATAAACTGAAATTTGTGAACGATTGTAATAATGACCTTTTTACCGTCGTCCAATAAGCTCTTTAATTCTCCCGAACTTTTTGCCCACCCGACAGTAGCGGACACCTGCATAAATTGACGAATGGTATTTTTGATTTGCTTATCCAGGTTAATGCGATCCGTTACAACTATTACAGTATCGTATTGCTCCTTGCCATCTGCGTTTTTCAGTGTAACAAGCTGATGGGCAAGCCAAGCAATGGAATTGGATTTACCCGAACCGGCGGAATGCTGAATCAGGTATTTTCCGCCGACTCCGTCACGCTTTGCATCGGAAAGAAGTGCTTTGACCACATGAAGCTGATGATAACGTGGAAACACCTGTTTGTAACTTTTGGCACCGGTATCTTCATCCACTTCCTCAATGACTTGTGCATAGTTTTCAATGATATTTGACAGCTCGCCTTTGGAAAGAATCTGCTTCCAAAGGTAGTCCGTGCGCAGTCCGTTCGGATTTGGTGGATTGCCCGCCCCGTCATTGTTTCCTTTGTTGAAAGGCAAAAACCACGACTTATCACCTTTCAGTTCGGTGCACATCCATACTTCATTATCATCGACTGCAAAATGTACCATACAACGCTTGAAACTGAAAAGAAGCTCTGCGGGGTTGCGGTCTGTCTTGTACTGTTTGATCGCATCACGATAGTTTTGCTTTGTCAGTTGGTTTTTCAGTTCCATTGTAATAATGGGCAATCCGTTTAAGAAGATACAAACATCCAAAGCAAGCAGTGGATTAAACTTGGAATATTGCAGTTGGCGTGTTACGCTGAAAATGTTCTTTTGATATAGGGCGGCGGCATCGGGATTATGTTCCGACGGACGGACATAGAACAAATCAAGCGATAAGTGCTTATACTTCATTCCTTTGCGGAGAAGTGCGATTACACCGTCGCTTTTCAATTTCTTATCAAGCTGCTTGAAAAAGCGATCCTTTTCTGTGTTGCTTTCATTGATGCGGAGTTCTGCCATTTTTTGGGGTTGTGTATCCATAAGGAATCTGAACAGGCGAACTTCGTCGATGGCATAATCTTTATTGTAGTCTGCATTTGTGCCTTGCTCATAACCGGAAGCTGTTTTCAAACTTTCAACAATAATTGTTTCAAAACCGTTTTCTCTGGTATTACTCGTTTGATTCGGCACTATTGTTCGCCTCCTTCAAATTAATTGAAACATACTTTTGGTTTTTACTTGTAGGTTTATCGGGAACGGTCAGTGCAAGATATCCATTCTTAATCATCGGTTTCAAATATCGGTCTGTTAAGTGTTGCAAATCCTTAAGACCGCATCTTTCGGCAATCTCTTTTTTGCTGTGCGGCTCTTTACAAAACTCCATTATGATTTTTGATGTTCCATCTTGCAGGGCAACTTGTAGGGTATCTTGTGGGGTTACTTGTGGGGTTGAGTCAATAGGAAAGATAAATTTAACCGTCATAAAATGTGAGGTGAAGGAAAAGACATTTTTATCATAAGCTGATAAAATTCGTGTCATACCGGAACCGAGTTGCTCAACGAAATCCAAATCTTTGAACACACGCATCAGCTCTCTGTTTCTCGGCATGGAGCGACAACCAAAGAAGTCGTCTTCGGATAATCCCATCGGCAGTCCACCGTAAGATGTGATTTCCAACCGGTCTGAATAGATTTCAAATACCGGAGGTACTTCCATAGAATAGTCATTATGCACGACGGCATTGATAACTGCTTCTCTTAATGCGAGCGGATTGACCAACCGTTTTTCGATTCGCTCTTTATTGGTGATTTTGGCAAGTGTTTTGTTTTCGACATTCAAACGGTCAAGTACACTTTTGGTTGCCTTTATCAGCGAGCAGTACCCGTATTCTTCATTTTCGATCAAATCGACTTTATCCTTGCCGGAGTATTTCGCCACTTTGATAGAAACACCGTTATTATCGGCAAGCAGATATGCCACATAGTTGTATTTTCCATCTTCGGTCAGCAAATCAAGATTTTCGGCAAATTTGTCGTTTAATTTTAATCCTTTTGCCTGATAGTAAATCTGTAATTGCTCAAAAGTCAGATTTTGTCTTGGGGACGGAACCTTTCGCAGAGAATTATGCGTGCGCCTTGCGTACAAATCGTCGATCATGTCCTGCGTCATCGGTTGAGAAGATGTACCGATACGAATAAAGCAACCGACGGCGGACATTCCGTGCCGCTTCAAATAATAGGGCTTTTCGGGACCGCTTGAGACGATAATATGAATGATGGGTTTGCCTTGATACTGTTCTTTGACAACATCGAAAAGACCAAGTGTAGATGGCCGAATGTTGTTCTTGATACGGTCGGCAATCGCACATTGAATGCTGTCAATATCTCCGAGATCGACGGCATTGCCATTATCATCTACACCGATATATAAATCTCCGCCATCACGGTAATTCAGAAAAGCAACGATTTCTTTTTCCAGTTTATCATTCAATTCTTTTTTCAGTTCTACAATATTGGATTCGCATAAAATCTCATTCATTGTAATCATCCTCCTTTTCCGAGTTATCGTCTTCTATAGTATCGTCATCTACGGAAGAATCATTCTCAATATCGTCTGCCGGCGTATAATCCGGGATTTCAATACCACGCACATCCATCTGCCCGGTGACCACATCGGAGATCAAACGGGTGCGGTATTCTTTGAGTAAGGCTATTTCCCGCTCAATTGATTCTTTAGCTTTTGAAGCTCTGTCATATTCAGCGTAAACTGCTTTGACGATTTTTTGTTGCTCATCAATAGGCGGAACTAAAATGTTCAATGTCTTAATGGTATCCCAACCCAAACTTTGTCTTACTCCAGAAGCACCAACATTGTAGAATCCTTTTGCAAGATCGAAAGCGTGGAGAAACAGTTGGAGATATTCCGATTCGTTCTCACTTACATTTCTTAAAGTGGTATATGCAGAAGTCACAATGCCTCTTTCTCTTGCAATCCCGGTTCTTAAACTCTTGTGATCATTTTGAAGATCAGTTAGTCGAAGAACAATATCATCTTTTTCAATAATATTATATCCTTCAAAACTTTCCGGTAATAGCCCTTCTGTGGCATTGATATCTCGTTGCTTAATAGTACCATAACTAAGCGACAGCAGATTATTTTCTTTCATGCCAACGTTTTTACATTTCACTTCGGTAAAAACACGAGCAAATTTTGTTGTCACCCAGTGAGCGGGAATCCTATCCAACCAATAAATGTCACTTTCTCGTAAATCAACTTCCCTCGAAAGACCTTTTGTAACGGCATTGAAAACAAAAGTTCTTTTTTTCTCCTCTATTAAGGCGATTTCCTTTTGATAGCCGTGAATCAGCTTATTGATTTTAGAAAGCTGCCAGTCAAGATAGCGCACGATCTGATCCTGCTCGTCACGCGGGGGAACGGGAAATTGTATTTTTGAAAACTCCGAATATCCCAAAGTAAGTCTGACACCACTTCCCATTCCGTGAAAAAATTTCTGTGCATCCAAAGATTTCAGAAGATAATTTGCATAAGAAGGGTTAAATACATCATGGCACCGAAGCGACAGATATGCCGATGTGATTATTCCATTCTCCTTGACCAATCCAACACGTTGAGATACAAAGTCGTAATTCAGATTCAACCCATTGAACATAATATCATTAGGAATTACCTGAGTATACTTTTTGTAGATTTCTTCGTCTGCGGATGTTATTTCTTGATTTTTCTTTCGGACTATCGTTCCATATGTAAACTGAAGTAATACCCGTTGAGAAAAATCGCTATTTTTCTCTTTGTTCTCACCAAAACAATACCGTCCCGATTTTATTTCCCAATGGCTCGGGAGCATTGGAAATGCTTTGTTATCCGTAATTACATAATTTCCGTATTCCATCTTCAGCCTCCGATAATCTCATCGAGAAGACCGTCGGTTTCTGCTTCTATCGCACGGATATCGGCGGTGATTTCCTCTAATGTACGAAGTTGTACCGGCTGATAAAAATACTTGGTGAAAGAAAGCTCGTAGCCGACCTTTTCGGTTCCGGGCTTGATATATGAAAGCGGTGCATAGGGTTTCACTTCGTTTTCGATAAAAGCTTCGATGCCGCCCTCATAGCTGAAAGGCACTTGTTCCTTATCGGAGTTCGGCTTAATCGGATTGCCTTTTTTATCTACAATCGGATTACCGTTTTCATTAAGTTGCGGTGTATATACCGGCACCTCCCAATATCCGAATTCACTATTGGGAAATACTTTACTATACTTGGAATCTGCCTCTTCAAACGCCATATACAGCTCAAGAATCGTTTTGCGGATGTCTTCATCTACTTCGCAGTTCTTTTCACCGAGATTCTTGCGAAGCGGTTTTTTGAAAGAGGTGGCGTCAATCAACTGTACCTTGCCCTTACGACGGGCTTCTTTTCTGTTGGACAACACCCAAAGATAAGTGCCGATTCCCGTATTATAGAACATCTTTTCCGGCAGAGCGACAATCGCTTCCAGAAAATCATTTTCAAGAATATATTGGCGCAGGTTGGACGGCCCCTGTCCGGCTTTACCCGTAAACAAGGATGAACCATTATGTACTTCAACAATACGGCTGCCGAGAGTTGTATCCGGTTTCATTTTGCTGATGTTGTTTGCAAGGAACAGCATTTGCGGATCGCCGATATCGGGAATAAGGGATAGCGTTTCACCATTATAGTTTACGACAAAACGGTTATCGGCAATATCCTCTTTTTTGATATCACCCCACGCTTTCAAATCGGTTTTCCACGGCGTTCCAAATGGCGGATTGGATAGCATAAAATCAAAGGTCTGACCGCTGAACCCATCGTTGGATATGGTCGATCCGAAGAAAATATTGTTGGATTGTTCGCCTTCTCCTTTTACAAGCATATCGCTTTTTGCAATAGCATAAGTTTCGTCTGCCAGCTCCTGACCGTAAAGGTGAATAGAAACCTTTTTGCCGTACTCTTTGGCAACTTCACGAATCCTTTGGTCGGCAACGGTGAGCATACCGCCGGTTCCGCAAGCCCCGTCATATATACGATAGGTGTTGTTTTGGATTTTATCCTTTACGGGAACAAATGCAAGATCGGAGATAAGTTCAACAATGTCACGAGGGGTAAAATGCCGTCCGGCATCGGTGATGTTCGTTTCTTCGTTGAATTTACGGATAACTTCTTCAAAGACTGTTCCCATTGTGTGGTTGTCGAGCGCCGGAAGCTCAACGCCTGCGGGCGTAGTGACAGGTCTGGAAGATAAGTTAATGGATTGATCCGTAAATTTACTGATAAGCAGTCCGAGAATATCATGTTCAGAAAGCTTATCTATCTGATTGCGGAATTCGAATTTTTTGATAATATCCTGCACATTCTTTGAAAATCCGTCAAGATAAAGAATGAAATCGGCACGAAGCTGCTGCTGATTGGTGCGGGATTTCAAATCGGACAGGGTGTAAGGAGAACTGTTACAAAATGCTTGTCCAGCAGTAAAGCAAAGTGCTTCATCCTGATCGTCCGGATCGGTAATGCCTTGAGCAACAAGATCCTTTTTCGCTTCAAGTACAGCCGCTTTTGTCGGCTCCAAGACAGCATCAAAGCGGCGGATTACCATCATAGGCAGAATGATTTTGCGGTAATCACCAACATCGAAAACATCAACAAGGCAGTCATTGGCAATTCCGAAAAGGAAAGATACGATTTGCCCAAAATTTGCTTTTTCCATAATTACATATCCGTCCTTTCTTCGGTCAATTCCATAATATCTGTAATGTCACAGTGAAGTGTATTGCAGATCTTTACAAGCACTTCTGTGCTGACATTTTCATTCTTTCCGAGTTTGGCAAGCGCACCGGTCGTAATGCCGGATTCTTTGCGCATTTGCGTTTTTGTCATATCCATATCTATAAGCAGTTTCCAAAGCTTTTTATATGATACAGCCATGTCAAGTCCTCCATATTGCGAATTTTGTGTTCGATAATCAAATAATATATTTTATTATAGCATATCATTTGCCGAAAGTAAAGGGCTTGCCACAAAAATGTTAGATTTTTGCGAACATTTTTCAATTAACCCATTGACAACAGAAAAACGATATGCTATACTATGGGTGTTAGAAATCTGCGAACACCATTACGGAGGACGGATTATGAACGGCAATTTCGGAAAATTCATTGAACAAAAAAGGAAGGCACTTGGAATAACTCTGCGAGGATTTGCGGCAGAGTTAAACATTGCTCCTGCTTTTATGAGCGATATTGAAAAGGGACACCGTTATCCTCCGAATCGTGATAAATTATATGAAATGGCAAAGATCCTTCATCTAAACGAAGATGATACCAACACGATGTTTGATTTGGCAGCCGGTGAAAAGGACAATACTGTTTCACCCGATTTGCCGGAATACATTATGAGTACCGAAAAAGCACGGGTCGCTTTACGCATGGCTCGCGATAACAATACCCCTGAGGCAACTTGGCAGAAAGTAATTGAAATGCTTGAACAAGAGGAGAAAAAAGGCAATTGATTCATTACAATTATTCTCCGTCGCAACTTGAAGAAAAAGCCACTGAATTGCTTCGCAACTTTGATGCCGAACGGTTATCAAAGCCAAAACCGATTGATGTATATGCCGTTATTGAGAATTGCCTTGATGTGCCATACGATTGGAAATATATCACTCCGGATCAGTCGATTTGGGGAATGACATTCTTCAAGCCGGGATATTGCTGGGTATGGCCGAAACCATATTACGAAGAAGGTATGATCCCGGAAAGAGCTATTTATGAGCAGGACACAATAGTCATTGACAGTTTCCTTACAGAATTATCTGACAGAGGACCGGAAAATTTCACGGTAATGCATGAGGTCTTTCATCAAATATTACATAAGCGGTGTTTTGCACATAGCAAAGGCGACTATAAGCATGATACTCATAAGAATAATCTTAATCTCACGGCTGGGAAGCAATATAAAACATCGCTCGAAATATGTGAGTCTCAGGCAAACTACTGTGCGGCTTGCTTCTTGATGCCAAGAACACTTGTAACAAGCATTTTCCACAAATTTACCGGAACATCTGCCGATATCATAATACCCACAATGGCGGATGAGTTCAGCGTATCAAAATCTGCGATGAAGATACGCCTGCAATCACTTGGTCTAATATATAAGGAATAGGGAATGTTCGACATTCCCATTTCTTAAAGCAATATGTTAGAAATCAGCGAACAAGTAAACACAAAGAGGTGGTGCAATATGATTGTTTTATAATGTTGGTGATTATAATCTTCTCCAAAGAACAAACAAATTTTATTGCTTGCATACGCAAGCGGAAAGGACATTCAAATGCAATTTTATTATGTAAACAACGACCAAACGCACAATCCGGGACTTCATCACGAAGTTCACACCGAAGAACACGCAAAGCAGCTTAACATTCGCAGTACACAATATGTCGGATATTTTGCGGACGAAGTAGCTGCTGTAGCAAAAGCAAAAAATATATACTCAGATGCTGACGGCTGTGCAGTTTGCTGCCCGAAGGCACATAGGGGGTGAAAAAATGTCAAGATCAACACATCATGTAGTTCATAACCCCAACGGTGGTTGGGATGTCAAGCGTGGAGGAGCAGAGCGTTCAAGCGGTCACTTCAATACAAAACAGGCTGCTATTGATGCCGGACGCACTATTAGTCAGCACCAAAAAACCGAATTTGACATTCACGGTTTAGACGGAAAGATTCAATCTGCTGACAGTCACGGGAACGATCCATATCCTCCGAAGGGATGACAAGATGGCAGTCATTGATTCGCTCAATGACTGCCATCTTTCTAATACTCATAAATTCGTTTTGTCAATAGAATTAGCGAATATTCAGCGAATATTCGCTTTTTGTGATTTCTCATAAAGAAAAGGCGGAGCCGAAGCCCCGCCTTTGATGATGTTATGCAGTTGATTCGATGAAAAGCATTGTTGCAAGGCGGAAACCGTATTTGAATGCTTCGACTTCAGCATTAGAGTGCATTTCATTGATAATGTCGTCGTACTTGTCGAGCCATTCGGTCTGTTCAGGTGAGAGATCTGCCGAGAGTTTCTCTCTGTCCTTTGCCATAATTGGGAGCAGTTCTTTGAGCTTTTCGCTACCGTCAAGAAACTGCTCGTGCGGATCAACATTGCCGTACCATAAATCCTCAAGCGTTGTCATACGAAAATCAACTCCTTGTTCACGATTTCTGCAGCACGGTTGCAAATACTGTTCATCTGCCGTACCCACTCCATTTGGTCGGCGGCTTTGAGCACTTCTGTGATACCGTCACACACGGCAAGCTGCTTTACCAACTGAGAAAACATTTCCTCTGCTTGCTTGTCGATGTCGGCAAGATAGTCATTCATCTTACCGCTGATCGTCAACTGACTGAAAAGGATACGCTTTGCCCTTCTCAGATGGTGGTAATGCCGAGTACCCCATACTCCGATGGACTTTTCTTCCGGCAGTTCGACATCGGGGAGCAGATAATCTCCGACCTGCGTGTATGTACCGCCCATTTGCTCAAATAATGATTTTTCCATTTCGTTCAACTCCTAACTTTGATTTTCTTTGTCGGTGCGTCAATGATTTTGAGAAGCAGTGCAGATACATCCTCGATCGGTTTGCCCTCGTCAATGAACATTGTCCGTGCCTTGTTCACGCATCCTACCAATAACCGATACTCAAAATCGTCCAAAACCAAACGCCTTTTGATTTCCTTCATAGCAAAAATCCTCCTTTGCGACACTATTGTATCTCAAAAGATGATAAAAGAAAAATGTGCGATTTTTATTTTTGTCGGAGTTTGAATATGTATGTCCGGTGCCGTAAACCATTGCTTTTACTATATTTTTCACCAAGTCCGTTATGAACACTCCGACCACAAAAATCCCACATTTGTCTGCCAAGGCAAATGTGTGATTTTTGAATGATGTTTGCCCTGACGGGCAAATGATGTTACCTTCAGTAATGATGTGTGCTTCGCACATGATGTGCCCTGCGGGGCGTGACCGGTGTTTCTATGATATACTGTGAGTGAGGCACGGATGGTATCCGTTATTGTTGTTTCCCGCTTGATTCATTCAAAATCCGATATTCGTTCTTAACCTTTCATGCCTCTTATTTACTTTTATATTCGCTTTTGCTAGAATAGAAACTATCCAAAAGAAAATACAAATATTCCCGAAAGAAAGGAAAACAAAATATGAAACTCAAACGGACATTCTTAATTTTACTGTCTTTTTTGATGGCTGCAATATTCGTGGGCTGCGGCAGCAAGGAAAGCTTTACAAAGGTCACGGAAATAGAAGAGGACAGCCGTGTTTTTGAGGTAAACTACGACCGCGTTGACTATGACCGCGGTGACAAGTTTTGGGCGGATAACAATGATAATTGGGGAGGCGGATGCACAGCCGTTACAAAGGAAATCTCCAATGGTCACCGTATTGTCGGCAGAAATATGGACTTGAACATAGCGGATAAGCCTGCATATATCGTCCGGACAAATGCAAGTGAAGGCCGATATAAAACGGTCGGGCTTGCATACACATTCCGTGATTACGCTCCTTATTACGCAGAGGTCAAAGAAAAGGGCATCAGCGACGAGTTTAAAAACATTCTCCCCTTCCTTTGTGATGACGTAATGAACGATCAGGGGCTTCACATTGAAGTAAACATGAGACACGCCGAGTGTGATTTTGCCGGGAATGATCAATTCTCATTGCAGGGCACAAATCCTGACGGTGAAAGAAGAGTTCACATGTTTGAACTTCCCCGCTATATAGCTGAGCATTGCAAAACCGTTGCCGAAGCCAAAGAGTATATCAAAACTTTGGATATTTACTCAAAGGACGGGTATTGGAATTACTGCTTTATTATTTCAGACAGCAGCGATACCGGCGAAACACACGCTGCCCTGCTGGAATTCTCCGCAATTGGCTTTTTGGGCGATGTTTATAATACATACGCGCCTGATGATGAAAAGGCTCTGGCTGTAAACTGGATCGACGAAGAAGATATTCCCGAAATTGATTGGATAAATATCGGGCAGACAAACAAGGAACAGTATTGCAAAGTCCATGCGATCGCACAGGCAAACTTCTACTTGAATCGGTGGGCGTATCAGCGCGAAGATATGCGGTCCGGTGAAGGAAGGTTCATGACCGTTCAATCCCTGATCGACGAAGTTGATAACACAAGCCAAATGTACGATTTAATGCGCAGAGTTTCCTATTCATGGTTTTACACCACTTACGACAATTGCAAAAAATACCATTTTGATCCGAGAAGCGAAAACCTGGGTGAATTCCAGGGAGGAACCTACGATTTCCTCTTTGACGAAAATTATGAAGATCTTATTGAAGAGCTGTTTGACGCTTCAAATGCTGAAATCCGCGCAATGACCAGGAAAGAAAAGGAAGAAAAGGGCGGTATCTGGGAGTCAACCTTTACTGAGGTCGTTGACGTTTCCGAGCAAACGATTGAAGTGAGATTCTTTGAAAATGAAGCCTTGCGCTTTAAGATCACCATGGATGGAATTGAACATCTTCCCGAGCTTGAAGCGCCTGTTTTCAGCGAGCTTCCCCCTTATGAATATTTTGAATCCTGAATGCCCATGCCGTGAAAACGCAGTACTATCATTTTTCTCTTTACAGCAGGATTCCGATACTCTGCCGATCTTACTGCGGCGAAGATAGCTGAATGGCTGTGAAAAACTTTATGAAAAGAATGAAAGGAGAAAACTATGGCGGATCTTTCAGAAGCGAAAGAGGAAACCGAAGACATCATTGAAACGGTTTCTCTCCAAAAAAGGCCGAAAGTTCGTTTGGATTATCTGGACATAGCAAAGGGACTTGCTATATTCCTTGTCGTCATCGGTCATGTACCTGACTCATTTGATGCGCCCTTCTATCGCGTGGTACTCTATGCGTTTCACATGCCGCTCTTTTTCATCGTTTCCGGAGCAGTGACAAGAAGACACAGCCATTTTGAAAAATACAACTGGGAAAATTTTGGGGAATTCGTAAAAAAGAACTTTTTCGCTTTGGTCGTTCCCTATCTGATTTGGGCACTTATTTATCAGCAGTTCAATATTAAAGCATTTCCGTATATTTTATACGGCACAAGGTGGAGCCTTAATGAAGCGGCCTCCAATACTGTGCTGTGGTTTTTGCCCTGCCTGTTCAGCTCCCGGATCATTGTGGAATTGCTGTTATGGCTTTCCACAAAATTCAAAATGAACAGAAGGCTGTTTGCCGCTATCGCCGCGGTCATTCTGTTTGTTCTGGGATTCGTCCTGCCGGTCCCGGAAATGCAGCTCCCCTTCGGCCTCTCCCCCGCGCCCATCGCCGCCGGATTCATTCTGCTCGGATATGCATGCAAGGGCGTCATGGACGAATTCCATAAAAAGGGCGTTTTGCTGCATGCAGCCGTTCTTGCCGTCTCCGCTGCTGCTTTCTATATCGGCGTCTTTGTAATTGAAGGTCAGGAGCTCGTATCCATGTTCGTTTGCTCATACGGAGATCCGGTCCGCTTCTTCTGCAATTCCATCAGCGGTACCGTTGCGGTCATGACACTGGCTTCCCTGATTGCAAAAATTCCGGAAAAGGCATTCGGCGATCCGGTCCGCAGATTCCTTTCCTGGCTTGGCCGAAGCACCATGGGGATTTTTTTGGTCCATGTTCCGATTTCCAGGAACCTGATCGGGCCGGCTATTGAAGATACACTCGGTCTCTCCAGAATGAGCTTTGCCGGCGGACTGGTTTCCGGAACCATATCGCTTGCGATCGCCTGCGCGCTTATGGCAGTGATTGAAAGATATCTTCCCCAGCTATTCGGGAAGAAACTCGGCAAAGCTATATGAAATGTCCGCCCCGATTTTGGGGCGGACATTTGTTTTGGCTATAGTCTTATCCTGCCTGCGCGGCGAATCCGTTCTCATACATAGGGCTTTCCGTATGTCAACTTCAGATCCTCCACCTGCGGCAAAAAGCTGCGGAAATCGCGGAGCATTCGCTCACTGCCCTCGCTGCCGACCTCTCCTTTTATTTCAAGAGAAGCCATATACAAATAGCACAAAAGCGCGGCTTTTCTTCTGTTCTTTTGCTTCTCTTCATCGGAAATATCCCCGAAATAGAGCCGGAATATCCGATCCAGGATTTTCGATTCCGTGGCAACAGGCATTTCAAAAAAAGGATCATAATCGCCTGTGAGAAATTCCGGATATGCCTGATAGCAGCTGTAAAGCACGGCAAGTTCATAGATGGGATCGCCGTAGGAGATCGTATCCAGGTCGATCAGCAGAAATTCATTTTTCACCACACGAACATTTTTAATCTGGCAGTCTCCGTGCACCAGATTCCGCTTTTCAGGAACGGTGTCCAGAAGCGCTTTCATTCTGAAATACTCTCCATCCTCCAAAACGCCGCGGATGGATTCCAACGACTGCCGATAAAGATCCCCTGCGGCGGGAATGGAGTCCTCCTCCACCACGACGGAATTGATCCTATGCAGCAGATCCACATAACGCTGCATGATGCTTTCAAAATCCTCCGGGCAGTCCCGCAGCAGATTTCGCAGATTTCCACGGCCCAAGGATTCATAAACGAGGCCGGGGTACCCTTCAACATCCACGACATCATAGGAAATTGCCGTCGGGATCCCGTTTTTCAGTGCCCACTTGGACAGCAGAATCTCCCGCTCGGCTTCCTGAAACTCACATTTTTTCAGCACCTTGACAACGGTATCTTCCTCAATCAGATAGACATTGGAAGCAGCGCCGCCGCCGATGCGTTTTGCATTCTCCAAAGAAATTTTTCTGCCTCTATTGATTTGGATATCCACCTTAACCCCCTCCATATATTGAAAACAGAGCTCTTTATTCCGGAATGATATACGCACTGCTGTCATTGATGGCAGCCAAAAAGCGCAATGAACAGATTCTCCGGAAAAGCTTCCATGCTTTGAGCCCCGTGCCTTTTTTTCTGAACATTTTACCCGTATATTGTAAATGAAAACTTTGATTTTCGCAAGACCTTCCTCGATTATTATGCTCTCCTGCGTCCCCTCAGCGGTGGAAACGCAGGAGGCTCTGAAATCGCTCTTGCCAGCCCAAATGAAGGCAAGTATAATAAACTGTACTATCATTGCCGGCAAGTCCGTAAATCAAGGAGTGAGAAGTCCATGGAAAATACCCATTTGAAAACCGATTTCAAAGCAGCGCAGAGCCCATGGTTCAGCGGAAAAGACATTACCTGGGAAGATAAGACCGCTCTCTATGCTTTTCCGGATCCGGAAAAGGGCATCACGGAAGGGCAAACCCTTCCCCATGATCTTTTTCGGGTTTCCGATTTTATCCCTCTTATCAGCCATGAAATCCTTCTTCTTCAAATGCCCCGGACCTCAGAAAATCTCTCCTCCCGAATCGGACTCTGCTTCTATGACGAAAAGAAACTGCTTATCCGAAACAGGGGTCTTTCCATCTATTACGGCAGAAAGGCTGAAGATCCGCCGGCAAAAATCGCAAAAGTTTATATTCCGAAGAATGCCTGCTATTTCAGAACCTCCTACTGGAGAGACGGTTCCCTGCTGTCCCCGTTTCCCGCTCCTTTTGCATATGCATTTACGGATTACCCGGATACATTGCGGCCCTTCACCCACACGCTGCCGACCTGTGAGGAAATGGCCAATGTGATCAAGCGCTCCCGCCAGATGACGGACATCGTCTGGGAACCCCTTGTGGACATTCCCCGCTACTGCCTCGCAGACGGAGATTACAGCGGCCAATCCGAAACGCATTTTCTGGATTGGTGCAAGCCGGGGCATCAATACATCGGAATCCCCTACTCCGGATCCGGAGAGCCGGACAGAAACACGAAAAAAATCAATCCGGAAACCTTCGCCGGGAAATGGGGCTACTATAAATTCCATGTCGGCATTGACATTGATTTTGAAACCTTTGTGACAGCCTGCAGATATCCGGACTCCATCTTCGGGGAAAGAGCGCACCAGTCTGCTCCTGATTTTGACTCCTCTCCCTATGGGACCTATTGTTCTGCCCTGGTCGGTTATGCCCTGGGATATCGGCAGCCCTTGCCGAAGGTGATAGAATTCTGCTCTTCCCCCGACTTTAATCCGGTCCATGCGCATCTGCCGGAGGTCTCCCCCGAAGATTTGCAGCTCTGCGATATCCTCATAAATGGTGCCTTCCATGTTGCCATTATTACTGACCTGATTCGGGACGGCAGCGGCAAAGTAACGGAGATCGAGGTTTCCGAGGCAACCACCGTCGGCAACAAAAACAGCGAACTTTTAGGAGGAACTCTTGGCGGCTTTTCCAGAAGGAAGCTGTGGACTGTCTCCGATTGCTATCATTGGTTTCAAAACTATTCCCTTTACCGCAAAATCTCCTTCCAGGGGGTCTCCTACCGAAAGAGTCCCTATGTGGACATCGGCAATGAGGCAAAAAGCTCACCCAAAATCGATCTGCCCTTGATCCCCTACCTGGGCAACCGCGCCCGATATAAGCGGGGACACATTGTAAACGATAGAATTCTGATCGGCGTTAGAGGATTCAGCCAGCTCGTCATTGAAAAAGACGGGGCTCCCTTCCGGGTCCTTGCCATTGGAGACCAAAACTACGTGAGCGGAGCTTTCTCCGAACCCGGCAGCTACTCCGCGTACCTATCCGATGGGGAAAAGCGGTCAGAATCCTGCTTCTGGACCGTGGAAGAATAATCATTCAAATGAAAAATTCCAAATCATCTTGAAAAACAGGAAGACGGCGCGCCTGAAAGCGCTTCGTCTTCCTGTTTTGTCTTTATCCCGTAAATGGGCCTTGCTGCCTCCCTTATTCCAGGGAAATCACATCCTCCCGGTGTTTCCGGATCCGGCGCTCGATAATTGCCACGGCGCCGATGAGGGCCACCAGGACCAGATTGATGTAAATCGCGCAGAAGAAATAAATCTCGTTCCAAAGATCAAAGACCTCGGGGGCGCCGACCGTATAGGTCTTATAGACCGCATAGATCAGCACACCCATGCCGATCAGACAGATGACGATGGCAAAAAGGATGATGGACTCAATCGTCGAAGGCGTTCTGCTCTTATCGTTCCGGCGGCCCACAATGAGATTTGCCAAAATCATCAAAGGAAGGCCCAAAACCATGACAAAATCAAAATTATTGAGGAAGACGTACTTCGCCGTATCCCAGAAATGGGCATTATACATCAGGTGGACAAACATACCGACGCCAAAGCAGGAAACTCCGGCAAAGGCGAGAGCAACCAGTGTGAATTTGAGCAGCTTGGAAATACTGCCCATACGGTAGCGATGTTCACAGTTTCTGGTCAGAAGCTTCCAGAGCAGCCAGGCTACAAAGCCGTAGAGGAACTGCAGCGGGCAGCCCAAAAGGACAACGAAAAGGGGATAGCCCGCGAGATAGTCCTGAAGCATATTGGAACAGGCGCAGCCGAATGTTGCCGCAGGCCCCAGGCATATGCTGAGGAAAGGATTAAAGACCACACCCGGCCGCACATCCGTCACGGTAAAAACCGTAAAAACATTGCGCAGGGGATAGGTCGTAACGAAAAAAACGATAAAGGAGATCAGAAATATCAGCAGCTGCTTGATCAAACTTTTCTTTTTCATGGATAAACTTCCTGTTCTTTCTCGAGTATTCAGATTCATATTCCGTATTTCCAGCGGATCATTATAATAGAAAAGGATATCTTTTTCAATCCGAATTCCTGCCGGAAAGCGGAAAAGCCTCGCCGCAAAGCGTTTTCATCCGCTGATTGCCTGGCAGAGGCCGCGCATTTTCTCCGAAAAAGCAAAAGATTGACTTCGTTCTGCCGAAATGATAGTATTGCTGCAGAGGAAGAATTGCTTACTTTTACTCTGGGGGGACAGGCATATGGATCCGAATTTGCGCGAAAGCATCAAATTGCAGGAATTGGGCAACGGACTTCGGGACGGGACTGCCATGAGCTGGCTCTTCTGTTACCAGGATACCCAAAGTAAAGTTGATCCCCTTGTGGATCGGGAAGAAATGCAGATCCTGCGGAATCTTGCCCGGCAGGTCGCCCGTCTGGCAGAGCTCCCGATTCAGGAAGAACGAAAAAAGCTGTGGTCCGACCATCACAGCCTGAAAATCACCAGGTCTCCCATATTCATTGACCCGGAATATGCCTGGTATGAGCTGATCCCCCACACCCAACTGCAGTGCAAAAATAACCTTGCCCGCATTTGGGAATACCGCCTGCGGAAAGAAATCTTCTGGCAGGAAAACATCGGAGATGACCGGGTCTGCAGCAAGGATTTCCCTGTATGCCACGTCTTCCGGCGCAGCGGCTTTGGCATTGACTACCACACCACCAAAGGCCGGAAGCAGGACGGCGCATACCATATTGACACGGTAATGCCGGACTGGGATGATTTTCCCAAGCTGCATCACCGGGAGATCTATATTGACTATGAACGCACGAACAGGATTCTGGAGCTGGCCCATGAAACCTTTGACGGGATCCTGAACGTTGTCATTCGGAATTCCTGGTGGTACTCTGACAGGCTTTCGGAGGAAGCGGTTTTCCTGCGGGGCTTTGAAAACTTCCTCTGCGATTTCTATGAGTACCCTGAAGAGCTCCATGCCCTTATGGCTTTCCTGCGGGATGACCATCTGCAGATGCTGGACTTCCTGGAACGGGAAAAGCTGCTGAGCCTGAACAATAACGGCGAATTCATCGGGACCGGCGGCTATGGCTGGTGCGATGAACTTCCCGGTCCGGACTATGACCCTTCCCATGTAAAACTGCAGAATATGTGGGGCTATGGGGAGAGCCAGGTAACGATCCATGTGTCGCCAGCTCTTTTCAATGAATTCGTGCTCCAATATCAGGTTCCCATTCTGGAACGCTTTGGTCTGAACTTCTATGGCTGCTGCGAAACTTTGGACGACCGTCTGGATTATATCTGCCGGGCAGTGCCCCACCTTCGCACCGTTTCCGTCTCTCCCTGGAGCGACCCCGAATTTATGGCCAAAGAGCTCCGCGGAAACTACGTTTTCTGCTGGAAGCAAAACCCGGCCAAGATTGCCGTGGCTGCGCCGGTCTGGGAAGATATCCGTCAGGAAGCCGCCAAAGTCTTCTCCCTCACCGCCGAAAACGGCTGTCCCACAGAAGTGCTTATGCGGGATGTACGCACCCTGGCCTATTCCCCTACCCATGCCGCCGATTGGGTCCGCATTTTGAGAGAAGAATCCCGCAAGGTTTACGGATAAAGCCCCTGCCGCCTTCTTTCTCTTTTCTAAATTCCGGCGTATATCGCATATCGAATACATTTTTAACCGAAAAAACGCCCCATTTGTCTGCAGACAAATGGGGTGCTGTTTATTTCAGGATTTTGGAGTCTTATTTTCAATAAAAGCTCAGGCATTCTTAACAGGCTTTGCTGTGGCCTCCTGTTTTTTCTTCTCTTCCTCTTTCTCCTTTTCCTCTTCCTCTTTCTTCTTTTCTTCCTCTTCCTTCCTGCGCTTTTCCACTTCCTCGTCAAAGTCCTTCTTCAGGACAGCGATATCGCTGCGCTGGTAGTAGCTGTAATCCTCTACCTCCGAAGAAATCAGGGCTCCGCTTTCCGCATCATAGACATTCCGATAGGTGACAACGGTTCTGCCGTCTCTGCCGATATCATTGACATCCTTTTCATCCTCCACGATGACCGTGGTATAGGGTGTGGTTGAAAGGACCTGATAGGTCATCTTGACCGTCACTCCGGTAGGCGTTCCCATGAGACGGACAAAGACACCGCCGTTTTCCACCCAGGCTTCAATCCGGATCGGATTCTCCGAATTATTGCGGAACTGGAAATCCGGTCCGCCCCAGCTGACTGTGGCGTCCATACCCAAATCCACATAGCCGGCAGAATAAACATGCTCACTGCGGGTAACGATCTCCAGGTTTGCCTGAAGAACGCAGTTGTAAAGTGTGGAGGAAACCTGGCAAATACCCCCGCCGACCTCGGCAACAGACTTGCCGTTAACATAGGCGCCGGCAAATTTATATCCCTTCTCCTCCGTCCGCTCGCCCAGAGTCTGGTTATAGGAGAAGGTCTCGCCCGGCTTGACCACCACGCCGTTAATGGTTTCGCAGGCTCTGATAATATTCGTGCTGCGGTTGGAACCGCCCAAACCGTAAGTCGTGCAGGAACCGATCACATCGCTGAAATAGACGCCCTGCAGATCTTCCATGGTCACAGAGGGATACTCCGTTTCCATTTTGATCCGGATCGTCTCACCGCCCTTGGCCATACGAAGCTGCTGATTTGCGGCAGCGAGGTCAAAGCCATAGCCGATCTTTTCCTCTACCAGCTTGCCGGTCTTTTCATCATAATAGGCATCCGACATATCCCGATGGACCTGCCCGTAAACCTTGCTCAGGTCCACCGCGGAAGAGAGGGTCCGGGAATAATCCAGGCTCAGTTCTTTTTCCTGCCCCTGACGAACTGCCGCCAAAATCTTTGAACAGCAATCACTCACATCCAGAGTCTGGCCCGGCTCACCGATGGTGACATCGATATATTCCGCTTCCATGTCTACATGGACTTTGGATTCCTCTGCCTGTGTCGTAACCTCCGGAAGGAGCTTCTGCAGCTCCTGGCGGATAGCTGCCTCATCCACATTGATGGGCATTTCCAAGGATACGGGCTCTGCCTTCCCGGATTTGAGATAGCTTCTTGCATTATGGACGGAACCGCCCTCTCTGCCGATTTCAAAGGCTTCCTCCGCCACAGCCGCCGCATCATAAGTTATTCCGAGGACATCCTCCCCCAGAGTAACGGAACGGTCCGGGAAATTCAAAGTCAGCGTATAATCTCCGTAAAGTTCTTCTCCACGGGCATTCAGAGCCTTCTCTGCCTGATTCTGCGTCATGCCCCCCAGGGAAATCCCCGCAGCGGAAACATTCTTATAAATCTTATCGTTCCGTGATAAAAGCAGGACAGCGATCACGCAGCCCAAAACCAAAACGGCAACTATCCCCAAAAGGATAACCTTAACGATTTTCCCCGCAGGAACGGAATCCTCCGCTTTTTCACTCTGATAGCCGTTTGTATATTCGTTTTCTTCCATAGACTTGCCCCTTTTTATGGAATAACGCGGCTTTTGCCGCGGGAATAAACCGCCGGGCGGTTTATTCAGCAGATACTATTATAGCGGCAAAGCATGCTCTTCGCAAGAGGGCGTTATTTTTCCGGATCCGAAGCGGAAACAAGCTGATCCGCATGGATCATCCCCCGATAGTCTCTGACAAAAGACTGGGCTGCGGAAAGAGGGTCTTCCCCTTTCCTGAGCCGAAGGGTCAGGGCCGGTTCCTGCCCGGCGGAAAAGCGGATTCGTCCCTTGATGTTCGGAGCTGTGCAAAGGGCAGAGACCGCCGAGAAATCCAGGCTGCTCAGGGTCAGTTTCAGTTCCTCGCCCTTTTGCGTGATATCCCGGATGCCGCATTCCACCGCATCTGCGCGAAGAAGCGCTACTGCGATCAGATTCCTGGCGCCTATGGGCAAATCCCCGTAGCGGTCCAGCAATTCATCCGTCAAATCATCCGCATCTGCCTTATTCCGAATGGCAGCAATACGCCGATAGAGGTCCATGCGCTGCTCGCCGTTTTCCACATATTTCTTGCTGATATTGGCCTCCACGGTCAGATCCGCTGCGCAGTCCTGCTTCTTCGGTGCGGCATTCTGCTCTTCCAAAACCGCATCCTCCAAAAGCTTCAAATAGAGGTCATAGCCTACGGACATCATATGACCGGACTGTTCGGCACCCAGAAGGTTTCCGGCGCCGCGAATCTCCAGATCCCGCATGGCGATTTTGAAGCCGGAGCCGAACTCTGCATAGTCCCGGATCGCCGTAAGGCGCTTTTCCGCGACCTCCGTCAGGACTTTGCCCCTCCGATAAGTCAAATAGGCATACGCGTGACGGGAAGACCTTCCCACGCGGCCCCGGATCTGATGGAGCTGACTCAAGCCCATGCGGTCGGCATCCTCAATGATCAGCGTGTTCACATTCGGAATATCAATACCGGTTTCAATGATCGTTGTGCAGACTAAGATCCTGATCTCCCCGTCTGCCATCCGCTGCATGACATCGGAGAGCTGCTCTTCATTCATCTTTCCGTGCGCAACAGCCAGCTCCGCAGAGGGGAAAGCCTGCTTCAGCTTTGCTGCCGTCTGCTCAATGGACTCCACCCGGTTATGCAGATAATAAACCTGTCCGCCTCGTTCCAGCTCCCTGCTGATCGCATCCAGGATGACATGCTCGGCATACTCCAGAACATAGGTCTGAACGGGATATCGGTCCTGAGGAGGTTCCTCAATGGTAGACATATCCCGGATCCCGGAGAGAGCCATATTCAGAGTTCTGGGAATCGGAGTCGCGGAAAGAGTCAGCACATCCACCCCTTTGGAGAGCTCCTTCAGCCGCTCCTTGTGGCTGACGCCAAAACGCTGCTCTTCGTCCACGATCAGCAGGCCCAGATCTTTGAAGGTGATATCCTTTTGCAGCAGCTTATGGGTACCGATGATCAGATCCACATGGCCGCCTGCCAGGCGGGAGAGAGTGGCTCGCTGCTGATTGGGCGTCCGGAAACGGGAGAGAACATCAATATTCACGGGAAATCCCCGGAAACGCCGAATGGCCGTACTGTAATGCTGCTGGGCCAAAACCGTGGTGGGCACCAAAATGGCCACCTGTTTTCCGTCCAGCACGGCCTTCATGGCAGCCCGGAGAGCCACCTCCGTCTTCCCGAAACCCACATCCCCGCAAAGGAGGCGATCCATGGGCTGAGGCCGTTCCATATCCTCTTTGATTTCGCCGATACAGCGGAGCTGATCCTCTGTCTCTGCGTACTCAAAACCCTCTTCAAATTCCTGCTGCCAGGGAGAATCCTCCGAAAATGCGTAGCCCGGAAGTCTTTTTCGCTCTGCATAAAGCCGGATCAGATCCTCTGCCAGCTCTTTTACCGCTTTTTTCGCTCTGGTCTTGGTTTTTTGCCAGGTATCCGTACCCAACTTGTTGAGCTTGACCGGGCTGTCTTCTCCGCCGCCGATATACTTGCTGATCAAGTCCAGCTGCGTGGCAGGAACATAGAGCGTATCCGTTCCCTGATAAGCAATTTTAACATAGTCTTTGATGACGCCGTCAACACGAATCTGTTCCATGCAGACATAGCGGCCAATGCCGTGGTATTCATGAACCACCAGGTCCCCGGGTGTCAGGTCCGTAAAGGCACTGAGTTTTTTTCGGGTCGTCACCTGTTTTTTTGCCGGCTTACGCCGTTTTTGCGGAAGTGCCGCCAGTTGGCCCTCTGTCAAAACAGCAAATTTCAGATTTGGATATTCCAAACCCGCAGGGAGACTGCCCGCTGTCAGATAAATGCGGCCCTCGGGAGGAAGCTCTGAAAGAGGGATCGTAAGAGAAGCGGATATTCCGCGGTCCTCCAGCAAAGAGCCCAGGATCTCCGCCCGATGGCGGCTCCCGCAAAGAACCAAAGTCCGGAAGCCGTGCTTCTGATAATGCTCCAGATCCAAAATAGCCGTCTCCAAATTGCCGCCGTAGGAGGGCAGCTGCTTGGCGGAAATGGCAAACATTTCCTTGGGAGGCCGGCATTCCGGATAGCGTGCCCCTAAAAAGCTGTCCAAATAAAGAACTGCCTTCCCCGAGAATGCAGAGGAGAACTCCTCCCAGCTCTTCCGGAAACTGCACAGTTCCCCATCCAGGAAACCGTCCTCCATAAGGGCCTTTAAGTCAAGAGCAAAATCATCTTCCAAACCCTTTGCGGTATTCTGCAGATTCCCATGGTCACAGTAGAAAACAAGGGCATCCTCCGGAAAATAATCCGCTGCCGTGGAAAAATCCTTATAAATCAAAGCAAGATAGCGGTCCCACGCTGCGGAATTCAATCCGCCCTCCAGGCGTTCCAGATCCGCTTTCAAGGTTTTTATGAGGGCTTCCAGCGGCATTTTTCTGCGATTCTGCCGGGCGATCCTCTCCTTGAGAGCCTCTGCAAGGCCGCTTCTCCCGGCACTGTGCAGGCCCGGCAAGGCTTCTGCCACCGGCAGGAGGAGCAGGGATTCCACATTTTGCACCCGCCGCTGACTGGAAGGGTCAAAGAATCCCATGGTGTCCACTTCATCATCAAAAAATTCCACACGCAGAGGCAGCTCGGAAGCAGGCGAGAACACATCCAGGATGCCGCCTCGAAGAGCAAATTGCCCCACGCCCTCTACCAGGGAGCAGCGGCTGTACCCCAAGGCTGTCAGCTTCTCTGCCAAAGCGGAAATATCATATCTTTCCCCGATTTTCAAAAGCAGGGCGGACTCCCGGAGGGTTTCCGGCGGCATGGTCCTCAGGGTAACCGCGGAAACAGATGCCACCAGGCTGCGGACCTCCCCGGTCAGGAGGCCGAAAAAGGTGCGAAGCCGTTTCTGCTCCCACCCACGGGACATAGCCCCCGCCTCATAGAAATTCAGATCCCTTCCGGGAAGAAGGGACGGCTCTTCTTCTAAAAAGTCCCTCAGGCTCTCCTGCAAAGCCTGGGCAGCCTCCTCATCCCGGCAAATTGCCACGAAGGGAAGGCCCAAATCCCGGGAAAGGGCAGCGATAAAATGCGCGCTGAGAACCGGCGACAGTCCGGAAACTGCCGCAGCTTCTTTTCTCTTGACGCTTTCCCGCAGCTCCCGGTACTCTCCGGATTCCTGCAGGAGGGAAATCAATGCATCCATTGCGCTCTCCTTTTCAACGGGCAACGCCGCAGAAAGAAATTCTTCCTGCGGTAAGGGATAAAAGCGGGGCAAGAGTCTTGCCCCGCATCATTATGAAAAACGAAAGCTTTCAGCGGCCGTTATAGCCGTTTGCTGCGTGCTCCACACCGTTTCGGACCAAATCCTCCGCGGCATCTGCAGCATTTCTGAGGGCCTTTTTCAGAGCATCCTGCTCCTCTGCGGGGATGGCGCCCAAGACCCAATCCGCCAAATCGTAATCCGGATTCGGCTTCTGCCCGACACCGATCTTCACCCGGGGAAAAGCCTGACTCCCCAAGCGGGCAATCACACTTTTGAGACCGTTATGACCGCCGGCAGAACCTTCCGGCCGGACACGGATCTTTCCGACAGGAAGGGAGATATCGTCCGAAAGCACCAGAACATGCTCCGCAGGAATCTTATAGAAGGCTCCCGCCAGAAAAACCGCATCCCCGGAGGCATTCATATAGGTCTGGGGCTTCATCAGAACGACCTTTTTCCCGGCACATTCCACAACGGGAGAAAGCAGTGCCCGAAACTTCAGACGGTTGATCTTGGTTCCCAGGGACTCTGCCAAAAGATCAATGGCTCGAAAGCCCACATTATGGCGGCTCTTCTCATACTCCGAGCCGGGATTCCCCAGGCCCACAATGAGCCAATCACACGCTGACGAACGAAAAAGCATTTTAATTAAAACATACCGGAGAAGCCGATCTCCTCATAGGTACGGCGGATAGCCTCAGCGAAAAGATCCGTTGCGGAAATCTGCTTGATCTTGGGGCAGGCCTTGGCTTCTTCACTCAGAGGGATCGTATCCAGGAAGACCATCTCTTCAATGGGGCTTTCCATAATACGCTCAATGGCAGGACCGGAGAGAATGCCGTGCGTTGCGCAGGCATAAACACACTTGGCACCGCCTACCTCTACCAGAGCCTTTGCGGCATTGCAGAGGGAACCGGCAGTATCGACCATGTCGTCCAGGATGATGCATCTCTTGCCCGTAACATCGCCGATGACATTCATAACTTCACACTGGTTGGCTTTCTCGCGGCGCTTGTCCACAATAGCCAGATTCATATGCAGACTCTGCGCAAAACGGCGGGCACGGCCCACGGAACCGACATCGGGAGAAACGACCATCAGGTCATCGTGAGTCTCCACGGGGAATTTATCCAGATAATATTTCACAAAGAGGCTCTGACCGCGCATGTTATCCAGAGGAATATCAAAGAAGCCCTGGATCTGATCCGCATGGAGGTCCATGCAGAGAACACGGTCAGCACCGGCAGCGGTAATCATGTTGGCAACCAGCTTGGCGGAAATGGGATCACGGCTCTTGGCCTTACGGTCCTGACGGGCGTAGCCAAAATAAGGAATAACGGCGGTGATTCTGCCGGCAGAAGCTCTGCGGCAGGCATCGATCATGATGAGAAGCTCCATCAAGTTATTGTTGACGGGCTTGCAAGTGGACTGGATGATAAAAACATCCGCGCCACGAACGGTCTCAAAAATGGAGACGGAAACTTCTCCGTCCGCAAAGGTCCGGACTTCAGACTCGCCCATCTTCAGGTAAAGACGGTCACAAACCTTTTGTGCGAATTCCTTGGAAGCATTTGCGCAGAAAACCTTGACTTCTTTTCCATGTGCAATCATGAGAACTGCCCTCTCTATTCTATTCGTTTTAGCGTCTGCCGAACGCAGACAAAAAAAGCTCGTTTTCAGTATAGCACAAAAGTGCTCAAAAGGCAAGGTGAAAAGGCGGAGGCCTTCGGATTTTCTTGTGCCAAGGCAGAGTTGACAGCCTTTCCGAACTTATGTAAAATACAGGACAGGAACGAAGAAAGGAGGCGCCTGTATGGACCGCTTTGTTTTGCACTCGGAATTTGCTCCTACCGGAGATCAGCCGGAAGCTATCCGCAAGCTTGCGGACGGCGTAAAAATGGGTCTGAACGAGCAGGTGCTTCTGGGCGTCACCGGTTCCGGAAAAACCTTCACCATGGCCAATGTTATTGCGGAAGTCAACCGGCCCACCCTGGTTTTGGCCCATAATAAAACGCTGGCCGGTCAGCTCTGCGCTGAATTCCGGGAGCTCTTTCCGGAGAATGCGGTGGAATACTTTGTCTCCTACTATGACTATTATCAGCCCGAGGCTTATATTGCCAGCACGGATACCTATATTGAAAAGGATGCCTCCACCAACGACGAAATAGACCGTCTGCGTCTTTCCGCGACCTGTTCCCTTCTGGAGCGCCGGGATGTGATCGTGGTCTCTTCTGTGAGCTGCATCTACGGCTTAGGCGAGCCGGACGATTTTGCCAAAATGATGATTTCCCTGCGAACAGGCCAGACCTGTGACCCCGGTATTCTTGCCAAACGGCTGGCAGAAATCCGCTATGAGCGAAACGATATCAGCTTCCAGCGGAATAATTTCCGGGTGCGGGGAGACACGGTGGAAATCCACCCTGCCTATTGGAAGGGAAAAGCCATCCGAATCGAGTTTTTCGGAGATGAAATTGACCGCATTTCCCAGATCAATGCTCTGACGGGAATGCCGGAGCTGGTGCTGAACCACATTGCCATTTATCCTGCCAGCCACTATGTGACTCCGAAAGAGAAAATGGACCGGGCCATTGCCGAAATTCTCAAGGAGATGGATGCCCGGGTTGCCTGGTTCAAGGAGCACGATCAGCTCCTGGAGGCCCAGCGGATACGCCAGCGGACCCTTTATGACATTGAAATGATGCAGGAGCTGGGCTTCTGTTCCGGCATTGAAAACTATTCGCGGATCATTTCCGGAAGGCCGGCAGGCTCCGCCCCCATGACCCTTCTGGATTATTTCCCGAAAGATTTCCTTCTCATGGTGGACGAAAGCCATGTGACCCTGCCTCAGGTCCGGGCCATGTATGCAGGAGACCGGGCCAGAAAAGATGCTCTTGTCAACTACGGTTTCCGTCTCCCCTCCGCCTATGACAACCGCCCCTTGAATTTTGATGAGTTTAACAGCCGGATCTGCCAGGCCATCTATGTCTCCGCCACTCCGGCGGAATATGAGCTCTCCCGGGCGGGACAGGTGGCGGAGCAGGTGATCCGCCCCACCGGCCTGCCGGATCCCAGAGTGGAGGTTCGGCCGATCGAAGGGCAGATCGACGATATTTTAAATGAGATCTCCTGCACGGTCGAAAAGGGCGAACGGGTCCTTATTACCACCTTAACCAAAAAAATGGCAGAGGACCTGACTGCTTTCCTTACCAAGGCCGGAGTCAAGGTCCGCTATATGCATTCCGACATTGCCGCCATGGAACGCCTGGAAATCATCCGGGACCTTCGGGCCGCCAAATTTGATGTGCTCGTCGGCATCAACCTTTTGAGAGAAGGTCTGGACCTGCCGGAGGTCTCCCTGATCTGCATTTTGGATGCGGATAAGGAGGGCTTCCTCCGGAGCGAAACCAGTCTGATCCAAACCATCGGCCGGGCCGCCAGAAACGCAGAGGGCCGCGTCATTCTCTACGCTGACCGCATCACCGAAGCCATGAAAACCGCCATGGACGAAACAGAACGGCGCCGTGCCATTCAGCTCGCCTACAACGAAGCCCACGGTATCGTTCCCAAAACGATCGTGAAGCCCATCCGGGAACTGATCGAGGCTTCCCATGAGGCAGAATCCTCCGGCAAGAACGGTGTAAAGCTTACCGCCGCAGAGCGGGAACGGCAGATCGCCAAGCTGGAAAAGGAAATGAAGAAGGCAGCCAAGATGATGGAATACGAATACGCCGCTGTTCTTCGGGACAGGATCATCGAACTCCGCGGAACAAAATAGAGCAAACGCTTCGGGTCATCCCGAAGCGTTTGCTTTTACTGCAGTTTTCTTAGGGGTTCTTCCCCTCCGGCGATCAAACTCTCCGCCGCACCGCCGGCAAAAATTTCCATTCGGGACTTTCCCCGAGAAAGGTTTTATGTTATACTATACTCTGTATAGTTATGAGCAGCTGCATTCCGGGCCTTTGTTTCCCGGAATGCCTGAAAGAATTACGTAAGGATTTTTGTTATGCCGGAACTTTTGGCCCCCGCAGGCTCCATGGAAGCCCTTCATGCCGCCGTTCAAAACGGAGCAGACGCGGTTTACCTTGGTGCAAGCGCTTTTAATGCCCGAATGGGCGCAAAAAATTTCACAGAGGATGAACTGAGGGAAGCTGTGGCTTACTGCCATGTTCGGGGCGTGAAGGTCCATTTAACGCTGAACACTCTGGTCTCCGACAAGGAAATGCCGGAAGCCTTCCGCACGGTCCGCCTTGCCGCCAAAGCAGGCGTGGATGCCTTTATCGTTCAGGATCTGGGTGTTGTTTCCCTCTGCCGGGAGGCCGCACCGGATATTCCCGTCCATGCCAGCACACAGATGAGCATCCACTCTCTGGATGGCGTCCGCGCCGCCGCTGCATTGGGGGTCTCCCGGGTGGTTCTGGCCCGGGAACTGCCCAAATCCGAAATCGCCTATATTTGCAAAAACAGCCCTGTGGAAATTGAAGTCTTCGTCCACGGTGCCCTTTGCATGTGCAATTCCGGCCAGTGCTATCTCTCCGGCATGATCGGTCAGCGCAGCGGCAACCGAGGCCAGTGCGCTCAGCCCTGCCGGATGGCATACGGCTATGGGCGCTACGAAAGCCGCTATCCCCTGAGCCTTAAGGACAACTGCCTGATCCCCTATCTGCGGGAGCTTCAGGAAATGGGCGTGACTTCCCTGAAAATTGAGGGCCGGGCAAAACGGCCCGAATATGTAGCCACCGTAGTCCGGATTTATCGCTCTGCTCTGAATGGCAACCCGGTTACCAAGCAGGATATGCGGGACCTGAACGCCATTTTTTCCCGTCAGGGCTTTACCGACGGCTATTACACCGGGAAAACCGGCGCAAATATGTTCGGGACCAGGATCGATACCCGGGAGGACCCGGTTCTTCTCGGCCAGGCCCAGGCAAGCTATGAAAACGGGGAGCATCCCCGGGTTCCCGTTACCTTCTACTGCATCATCCGCGGGGGTGAGCCTGTGCAGCTGGCCGTGGAGGATGACCTTGGCCACCGCCTGAAGGCCACGGGCTTTGAGCCGGAAAAGGCAATTTATCATCCTCTTACCCATGAAGAGCTGGCCGCCCGCCTGAAAAAGACCGGCGGTACCCCCTACTATGCTGCGGATGTGCGGAGCTCCATCGATCCGGATCTGACCGTCTCTGCCGCAAACTTAAATGCCCTTCGCCGGGAACTTCTCAGCGAGCTCACAGCTGTCCGCAGCCGGGTTCCCGCTCCCAATCTTCCCCAGCCCAAGGATACCTTCCGCTATCCCGCTCCTTCCAAGGCGCCCACTTTTACCGTTTCCGTTTTAAAAGCAAATCAGGTCACGGAAAAAATGCTGAAGCTGCGTCCTTCCGTTCTCTATATCCCCTTGACGGAACTCTGTGAAAACCCGGAGCTGGTCGCCCTTCTTCCTCCGGAAACCGAGCTCTGCGTTAGCCTTCCCCGCGTGATTTGGGACCGGGAGCTTCCCGGGATCGAGGCCCTTTTGAAAGAGGCCTCCGGCATGGGCGTGCGCTCGGCTTTGGTCGGAAATCTGGGGCAGATTCTCCTCCTGCAGGCTCACGGTTTCCAGGTTCGGGGAGATTTCGGCCTGAACCTCTATAACTCCCGCTCCATGAACGAAAGCAGAAGGCTGGGTCTCAGCTCCGCCTGCTGCTCCTTTGAAATGACTCTCCCCCAGATTCGTGACCTGAGCAAGGCCGTCCCCACGGAAATGCTGGTCTATGGCCGTCTGCCCCTCATGCTGATGGAAAACTGCGTGATCCGCAATAAAACCGGCATCTGCTCCTGCGAAGGGACCTCCACCAAGCTGGTGGACCGGATGGGCGAGGAGTTCCCCATCGTGAAGGACCCCGGGACCTGCAGAAATATTCTCCTGAACGGGAAAAAGCTCTATCTGCTGGATAAACAGGCCACGCTGAAAAAGCTGGGGATCTGGGCCATGCGGCTCAGCTTTACCACAGAAAGCAGCGAGGACACCAATAAGATCCTCTCTGCCTTTGAATCCGGTGCTCCCTTTGAAAACAGCGGCTTTACCCGCGGCCTTTATCAGCGGGGTGTATGATATGCATTTGATTTTAGCCTCAGGCTCTCCCCGCAGAAGAGAGCTTTTATCCCAGATCGGCCTGACCTTCTCTGTGCAGACTGCGGAGATTGACGAGAGCATGGACCCCTCCAAGGGCGCCGAGCTTGAAGTCGCCAGGGTCTCCCGGAAAAAAGCAGAGGCCGTCCGGGACAGGCTTGCCGACAGAAACAGCCTGATCCTTGCCGCAGATACCGTTGTCTGTCTGGACCGGGAAATCCTGGGCAAGCCGAAATCAAAAGAAGATGCCAAGGACATGCTGCGGAAGCTCCGGGGAAGGACCCATCTGGTGGAAACCGGGGTCACCCTTCTCTCCGGAGATTCCTGCCTGACGGAAGTGGAATGCACGGAAGTCACCTTCCGCAGCCTTTCCGAAGAGGAAATTGAAAACTATGTGTGCAGCGGAGAGCCCATGGATAAGGCCGGTGCCTATGGCATTCAGGGGCAGGCTGCTGCCTTTGTCAGCGGTATCCGGGGCGACTATTTCAATGTGGTGGGTCTGCCTCTCTGCCGGCTCAGCCAAATGCTAAAGCAATTTGAGGTGAACGAGATTTGAAATCCGGAATCTTGAAAAACAAAAAAATCAGAGCCGTTCTGATCATCGCAGTAGCGCTTGCCATTCTTGTCGCGGTGCTTTCCTCCGCAAAGAACAGCAAGACCGGCAACCTGACCCAGACTCTGCTCTCTCCCTTCCGGAGCCTCAGTTCCGCTCTGACCCGCTCTGCCGAACGCTATTATAACTATGCCTTCAAATATGAAGAGCTGGAAGCGGAAAACGCCGTCCTTCGCCAAAAAATCATGGCTATGGAGGCCGATGTGCGGGAATCCGAAACCCTCTCCCGGGAGAATGAGCGCCTGAAAGCCCTCCTGCATGTGGCCGAGGAACATTCGGACTATGTCTTTGTTCCCGCCTACATCATTTCCTGGGATTCCGGCAACTGGACCAGCACCTTCACCATCAGCCGCGGCAGCGAGGACGGGATTGCCCCCGGAATGTGCGCCGTAACGGAATTCGGTGAAGTTGTCGGCATCGTTGAGGAGGCGGGCAGCAACTGGGCCACAGTCACCTCCATTCTGGACTCCTCTCTGGAAATCAGCGCCAGCGTTGTCTCCACGGGCTACACCGGCGTTGTGGAAGGCTCCTACAGAAGCGGTGAAGAAGGCAACCTGCGCCTCAACTATCTCCCCAACAACTCCGTTATGAAAAACGGCGACCAGGTGGTTACCACCGGTTCTGACCTCTATCCCAAGGACCTGGTTCTGGGATATGTGGTGGATGCCGGCATGGACGACACCGGTGTTTCCAAGTATGCACTGCTGGAGTCCTCCGTTGACTTCAGCTCTTTAGAGCAGGTCTATATGATCGCCGACTATGAGCGGCACACCATTGCAGAACAGCTGGAAGAAAATGAAAACGGGGATAGCGGAGACGCTGAAAAGACCTCTGCTCCCACACAGCCATCAACGGAAGAACCTGAAATCACACCTGAGGATTGAACATGAAAATTGAGCTCCTGACCGGGCGCCAGTGGATGTCCATTCTCAAATGGACTCTCTACGGCATCCTATTTCTCTTTTCCATATTGCTGCAGTCCTCCGTTTTGCCCAGGATACCCATCGGCGGCATCTGCCTGAGCTGCGTTCCCGCCTGCATTGCCTGCATTGCCCTGGAGGAAGGGGCGGAAAGCGGGGCTGTTTTTGCTTTGATCGCCGGCTGCTTTTTCTCCCTCTCCGGCGTCAGCGTGGGTCCCCTCTATATCCTTACCCTGACCCTCTCTGCCGTTATCTCCGGCGGCATGAGCGACCGTTACTGCACCAAAAACATTGTGTCTGCCCTTCTCTTAGGTCTGATTTCCCTCGCAGTCTGTCTCATTCCCGCGTTTCTCTTCCGCCTTTATGTGGGTTCCGTTGCCGGCCGCTATGCCGTCACGGTCCTCATTCCGGAAGTATTTCTCTCTATCCTGACCGTACCCATCTTTTGGCTCGGCTCCTGGGCCATCGGTAAAATCGGGAGGTAATTATGAATTCCAAAACCAGTGTCCGGATCACCGTTGTGCTGATTCTTTTTGCGTTTGTCCTCTTCCTCTTTGTTCTGAGGCTTTACGCGATTCAGATCTCCAAGTCCGATGAAACCGTCAACAACACGCAAAACTATGAATTCCTGACGGTAGTTCCCGCCTCCCGCGGCAGTATCTCGGACCGGAACGGCAAGCTTCTGGTGTCCAACCGGGCCAGTTATAATATCCTCATGAACAATTTCATCATCTACTCCCAGAAGAGCACAAATGACAACATTCTGGCCCTTATCGAGAAGTGTAAGGAGCTGGGTGTAGACCATGTGGACCATCTTCCCGTCTCCCGGGAAGCCCCCTACACCATGATTATTGAGTCCTTTAACGATCTCTGGCAGAACCGCTTCAAAACCTTCATGAATGAACGGGACTGGGATGTGGACATCACCGCGGCCAGCTTAATGAAGCTTCTCCGGAAGTCCTACCGGATCCCCGAAGAGTGGGGCGATGCGGATGCGCGGGCTGTCATTGGCGTCCGCTACGAGCTGGAGCTCCGAAGCTATGACTATTCCCTCACCACCTATGTCTTCTGCGAAGATGTGCAGCCGGATGCTCTGGCAGCCATCTCCGAAATGAATGTCCCCGGTGTCAGCGTGCAGACGGCCAGCGTCCGGGAATACAACACGGAATATGCCGCCCACATTCTCGGCACCGTAGGCAAAATGACTGCCGAGGAGTACAAGGATTACAAGGAAAAAGACTATTCCATGGATGCCATCGTGGGCAAGGACGGCTTTGAATACGGTTTTGAAGAGTATCTTCACGGCCAGGACGGCCTTCTCCGCACGATCATTTCTCCGGATGAAACCGTGATCTCCGAAGAATATGAGCAGGCCCCCGTACCGGGCAACAATATCGAGGTCACCCTGGATATCGATCTGCAGATAGCTGCCGAAAATGCCCTTGCAAACAAAATTGAAGATCTCCGCTCCAACGGTCTTCTGGCAGGCGTGGAAAATGACGGTACCGGCATGGATGCCGAAGGCGGCGCCGTAGTCGTCCAGCTTGTGAAAACCGGCGAGATCCTGGCCTGCGCCAGCTACCCGACCTATAATCTGATGACCTATCGGGACGATTTTGAAGATCTCCTGAAGGATGAATATACGCCCCTCTTTAACCGGGCTCTTTCCGCGATCTACAACCCCGGTTCCACCTACAAGCCCATCACCGCCATTACGGCCGTTGATTATCTGGATGTTGACCCCACCGAGAAGATCGAAGACGCAGGCATTTTCCGGGAATACGAGGACTCCGGCTTCATGCCCATGTGCATGCTCTATAAGAACTATGACGGGGCCACTCACGGCATGATCAACATGTCCGATGCGCTCTGCGTCTCCTGCAACTACTACTTCTACGTGATGGCCAATATGATCTACAACACCTCCAAGCACACCAACGATGCCATCGACGCCGTAGCCAAGAGCTTCGGCCTGGGCGAAAAAACCGGTGTGGAAATCTCCGAATCCACAGGCTACCGGGTCAACGCCGAGACCAAGAAAAAACTCTTCGCCAACAACCCGGATGAGCAGGGCCTCTACGCCGCCGACGCCGTTCTGGCCGGTATCGGACAGTCCGAGAACAAGTTCAGCGTAGCCCAGCTGGCCCGTTACTGCGCCACCCTGGGAAACCGCGGCACCCTCTATAAATCCACCTTCCTCCAGCGGGTCGTCACCTCCGACTATTCGGACATCATCGTTCAGAATGAGCCCGTTGTCCTCGGAAAGGTCGAGGCCTCGGAGCTTGCCTGGAATACCGTCTATGACGGCATGTACCGCGTGGCCAATGACCAGGTCGACGGTACCGCAAGAAACACCTTCATGGACTATGATATCCGCGTCTGCGCCAAGACAGGTACTGCAGAACAGGATACCGGCGGCTCCTCTCACGGCGCTTTCATGTGCTATGCTCCCGCCGATGACCCGGAGATCGCCATTGCCGTCTATGTGGAAAAGGGCGGTTCCGGCGCCGGTCTGGCGCCTATCGCCCGGGAGATCCTGGATGCCTACTTCAAGGGTGACAGCGAGTCCGGACAGTACATCCTGCCGGAAGGGGTCCCGCAGTAATGGAGTGCTCTGCCCTTTCCACCCGGGAGGTCCGCCTCTCTGCCTTTCTCCGCAGCGAGTTGGGCCTGAGCCACAGCCTGATCAACCGGCTGAAGGTCCAAAAGGCGATCTTTGTTAACGGAGAATTGCGCTTTACAAACTACATTGTCCGGCCCGGAGATCGGGTCTCCGTCATCATTGAAGAAGAGGACCCTGCCTATCCCGCAGAACCCGGGGAGCTCCGGATCCTCTATGAAGACGAGGCCGTCATTGCCCTGGATAAGCCCGCGGGGATCCTGATCCATCCCTCCCGAAGCCGCAACAGCGGAACTTTGGCAAACTTCCTCAGCTACTATTACAGAGAAACCGGCCAGCACTGCGCCGTTCATCCCGTAAGCCGCCTGGACCGGGACACCTATGGCGTTGTCCTCTTTGCCAAAAACGCCCATACCCATGCTCTTTTGGAAGACGCCCACATGGCAGGCAAACTGAAAAAAATCTATGAAGCCTCTGTTTTCGGCTCCGATCTTCCGGACTCGGGTCTCATTGACGCTCCTATCCTCCGCCTCAGCCCCATGGGAATGCTTCGTGCCGTGGGAGAGGGCGGGCAAAAGGCATTGACGGAATATCAGGTTTTGGAACGGCGGCGTGATGCTGCTCTTCTGCAGCTGCGGCCCCTGACCGGAAGGACGCACCAGCTTCGGGTCCACATGGCCCATATCGGCCATCCCATTCTGGGGGATCCCCAGTACTGCAGCGAGGCCTCCAAGGCCTATTCCGATTCCTTTGATCTCCCCTGGCAGCAGCTCTGCGCCAGGAGTCTGACTTTCCCCCATCCGATCACAGGCGACGAAATCACCCTCTCTTCCCAGCGGACGGTATTTTTACCGGAGGATCCCCGCAGCATTTGACCTGCCGGATCCGCCGTATTATGGAGGTTCCTATGAAAGAATTAAAAGAACGCATTATCAAAGAAGGCAAAATACTTCCCGGCAACATTGTGAAAATCGACGGTTTTCTGAACCACCGGGTAGATTGCCAATTCATGGCCCAATTGGCGGATGAGTTTGCCCGTCTCTTTGATATCAGCAAGGTGGACCTGGTCCTTACCGCGGAAGCCAGCGGCATTGCTCTGGCTGCCATCTGCGCTTATAAATGGGGCATTCCCATGGTCTTTGCGAAAAAAGCCAAGAGCGACAATATTGAAGGCGGCCTCTATCACAGCGAAGTCGTCTCCTATACCTACAAAAAAACCGTCACCCAGATCCTTTCTAAAGAGTGGATGACAGATAAAAACCATGTTTTGATCATCGATGATTTCATGGCCCGCGGTGAGGCCATTCGCGGCCTGATCAACCTGGTGCAGCAGGCCGGTGCCCAATTGATGGGTATCGGTATTGCCGTGGAAAAGGGTTTCCAGGGCGGAGGCGATAAGCTTCGCGAAATGGGCCTGAACTATCACGCCCTGGCTGTCATTGAAAGCGCCGATGAAAACGGGATCACCTTCCGGGAGGACTCTTGATGGCAAAGAAGCTCTCCCAGGCTGCTTTCCTCCTTCTTCTCCTTTTCTCCCTGCTTTTTTTCGCAGCCTGCGCTCCCTCCGGCAGTCCTGCGGGAAGCTCCCTGGAGCCCCAAAAGGAGGAAACGGAAAGCGGAATAGAGACTGCCCCGGAGGCTCCGGACGCCCCCGAAGAAGCGGAATCTCCCTCCCGGGAGTCTTCTGACACGGTTGAGCTCCCGATCATCCGTTTCTGAATAGAAATAACCGTGAAAAACACCCCATTTGTTTTCCTGCAAATGGGGTGTTTTCCTGTTCAGTTTTCTTCCGGCAGCAACCGTATCTGCCCTGGCGCCGCGGCAATTCTTCCGACCAGCGCCGTCAGCAGAATAAACACGCTTACGGCTGCGGCCGGGATATCGGCATAAGAAATATACATGGTAAGGGTATCTGTGCTTATGGCATCTACGGTATAGGACGCCAGCAGATATCCCAGCGGAAGCCCGATGACCAGCGTCAAAAGCGTCTGGATGATGATCTCAATCAGGGAACCGAAAAGCACTTTTCCGCAGCTGAACCCCAGTGTTCGGAGGATCATATGCTCCCGGATCCTGCGGCGGTAGAATATGACGGAAAGGTTATAGATAACGATCATGCAGATCAGGCAGGAAATGCCGATGATGATCAGAATATAATTGCTGATATAGGCAAATTTGCTCTCAAGGTCACGCTGGAGGGATCTCACATTTCCCACATAGAAAAATCCGCTGTCCGGGTCGTCGTCATACTCCGGCAGTTCCCCTTTTATAAACACGGCGTTGCAGCCGCATTCGCCGTAGAGCTCTTCATATGCCCGGCAGGACATATAGCACTTGTAGTCCGTCACAGCCTTGCAAATCCCGTCAACGGTCACATTCTTCCCATCAACGGTCACGCTGTCGCCCGCACCGACTTTGAGCTCTTCCGCAAGCTTTTCATACAGAATGATACCGTCTCCAAGCTCCAGGGGCCGGTTTGCCTCATCGTAAATGCGGAGGTAATCCGTATTATTCATCGCATAGAGCCGGACGAATTCCCCGTTTATCTCTGCATAGCTTTCCCGATATGTGTTGTCCCCGTTGTTTTCACGCGGAGCATAGCTGTAATAGTGCAGAGCATAATCGTAGTTCACCTCTTTATCGTAAAGGAAGGCGATGGAGTTGTCCTTCGCATCCCGGACGCCAAGAGAGGCGGTCACAATGGTGCATACCAGGACCATATTGACCAGAGAGAAGAAAAAAGACGAAGGCTTGCCAAAGATGGGCGCAAGGAAGGGTTTTAATCCCACCAGCTTCCTGCGAAGGAAGTTCATGGAGGATTTCTCCGGAATGGAGCCTTCAGCCATGATCTCAACAATGTCGACCCGGGTGATCTGCCTGATGTTCACAAAGACCGCAGCCACCGTTGTCACTGCCGTCAGGCAGGATGCTGTCAGGAGAACTTTGGCATCTAAATTTATGGCAAATCTGGGAAGATACACTGCTTTGGAATAAAAATCCGTATAGATCCTGGACTGCAGCACGGAGAGCAGGACTCCAAAAACGCAGGCAGAGACTGCAGCCGTCAATGCGTATCCCACAAATATCCTCAAAACTTTGGCGGGGGACATTCCGACGGAGCGGAGAATTCCGATATCCCGCGCTTTGATTTCAATAAACTGCCTTAAGAAGAGGACGGATATCACCAGACCGATCAGGAACATGACCGCAGGCAGGACGGCAACGATCGGCCTCAGGGCCGCAAGGTCATTCCGGGCGGTTTCAACGGCGTTGCGGTTTTCATGCTCTTCGCAGTATATCTGTCTGCCGCTGAAGATCCCATTGATTTTCTCTGCCGTTTCTTCCGGATCGGCGTTTTCATCCAGATAATATGCCAGCGTATTGGGCAGCGCGGTATCGGTGTATTCTCCGAGAGTTTCCCTGGAAATATATGCGTAGCCAAGGGAAGAGATCTCCAGGGAGGGACTGATGCCCCGGGTCGCCCCCATTAGGGCAGGGGCGTTGATAATGGCTTTAACCGTAAGACGGATATCTCTGCCGTTCAGCCTGACCTCTATGCTGTCGCCGGCCTTGATTTTCATGTATTCGGCAAATTCGGCAGAAAGGTGGATATCGCCCGCATCGCTTTCCTCCAGAATATAGGATCGATGCTCCGCAAGATCCACACCTATGAGCCGCAAATACCTGGTGCTGTCATCGGAAAGGACCGTGTCCACGCTATAGCCCTCAAGCACCTTCCGGACGCCGTCGATCTTTTTCACGGCATCGGCATCTCCGGGCTGAAATGTGCCGTAATAGGGCTGGATCATCCCGTCATAGTAACGGTATTCGTCAAGATAAGACTGCAGGCCCCGGTCAATGGAATCCTGCACGGCATGAAATGTAACATAGGTGGAAAAGCATATGCCCATGCAGAGCAGCAGAAGAAGGTAGAAGCGCAGGTTATGCTTGATAAACGCTTTGATCAGTCTGAAATACATATCACCACTGAACCTTTCTGATCGGGATCGGGTCCGGATTATAGCTGTCCTCCACGATTCTCCCGTCCTTCATGATGATATTGTGATCGGCAGCCTTGCTCACAAGGCTGTTGTGCGTTATGACGATAACGGCCTTCCCCGACTCGTGCGCCAGCTTCTGCAGGAATTCCAGCACCCGGATGCCGTTTTCAATGTCCAATGCGCCGGTGGGCTCGTCACAGAGATAGATATCTCCGCCTTTGCACAGGGCCCGGGCAATGGATGCTCTCTGCTGTTCGCCTCCCGAAAGCTGGCTCGGATAATAGTCTTTGCGCTTATCAATATCCAGAAGCTTCAGGATTTCTTCAATGTTTGCTCCCGAATCGCCCAGCTTCCTGCCGAGCATGGCGTTTTCCCATACCGTCAGGTCCGAAAGCAGATTATAGCTCTGAAAGATGATGGAAATATCCTTTTGGCGGTAACGGTTGCGCTGCCTCTCATTGAAGCTGCAAATATCCCGGCCGGATATCAGAATGGACCCGCTGTCTGCCGTCAAAAGCGCCCCCAAAATATTCAGAAGGGTGCTTTTTCCGCTTCCGCTGTATCCGGTAATCACCGCAAATTCCCCCGCCGCAACGGAAAAGGATACATCCCTCAGGGCATATACGCTGCTGTCCCCCTGCTGAAAAGTTTTGCAGATCCTTTTGACTTCGATTTTCTTATCCATTTCTTTCATCCCTCTCCACTCTTCTCCAGGTTTTCTCCGGCCGTATGACGGAATAAAGATAGATCAATCCCATTATCAAAAGAAAAAGGCAATAGCTTGGCGCCGCTGCCACCATAATGCGGTCATTCAGCCTGCATCGCCTCGCAGCCGCCAGCCCCACGCTCAGCGTCACAAACCAGAAAAAGAGAAAAAGCAAGCCGAGTCCGGGCAGCATGGCCGGCAGAAACAGGTGACCCGCAATCAGCAGGATCAGCGCCATTGCGATGAGCGCAGCATAAGCAGAGCAGGTTTGCGCCGTCATAAGGGCATCCAGCTTCAAAATGCTGAATTCCCGGAACAGGGATCGGATATACGGCAGGAGGCAGATCCTGTTCACGCTTCGGACTCCGCTCATCCAGCGGCGAAGCTGAATAAGCATATCCTTAAAGGTCTGCGGCTGCTCCTGATACACCTTCGCTTCCCCGGCATAATCGATCTGTATGCCCTCGCTGCCCAGGAGCATAAAATATTCCACATCTTCCGTTATGGTCACTGTCCTGTGCAGGTACTCTCTGCGGAAGGACATACCGCAGCCGCAGAGATTTCCGGAGAGCTTCAGCTTTGCATGGGCCTTGCGGGACATTTCGGAAACCATTTTCCAATAAAGCGTGTACCATGCCGTTACCAGGCTTTTATAGGGGTTCCATATATCCGTATCCGGCATCACAGCTTTTGCGCCCCTCTTATACCGCTCATTCAGTTTTTCAAGAAAGAGCGGGTTCACCGTGCAGTCCGCGTCAACTACCGCGACTGCATCCCCAAGCTCTTCATCCAGCCTGTCCACGGCATAATTCAGCACATCGCCTTTACAGGCGGACTTCACGGTTTTTTTCAGGATCCTGACCTCCGGAAATTCGGAAACCGCTTTTTCCGTGCCATCCGTGCAGCAGTCGTCGATCACATATACCTCAAAATTGCGGTAAGTCTGCCGGCGCAGGGACTCCAGCAGATCGCGAATACATTCCTGCTCATTGTGGGCGGGAATCAGAACCGTAAATCGGAGATCTTTTCCGTTTTCCATCGCCTCTTCGGAGCGCTCCGAACGGAAGCGCGCAAGCATATCTACGGAAAAGCCCCATAAAAGCACGGAGAACGGGATGAAAAGGATCAGCGGTAATAGCATTTTCTTTTTTCCGTCCTCACTTTCCTGCACTTTGTACATACTATACCATACGTTTTTGACCTTTTCAAATTTTCGTTTGCTTCTTTCCCGTCAGGGTGAATTTGCACTTGAATTCCGACCGTGGTTGACGATATACTGATAGGGATCTCTTCATTGCTTATTTCGCCGCAAATGGCGCCCTCCGGCTGCCGCCGGGGGCATCCCGCTGACAGTTTTTACCGGATACCCCGGTGTGAAACCCATATGCGTTCTCAGAAAGGACAACCGTATGCTGCAGAGCTTTTCCTATGCCTGGAATGTCATTGCTCCCATTCTCCTCATGATCCTGGCCGGCATGCTGGCCCTCCGGATCTTTCCCATGGACAGAGATTTCTATAAGCAGCTCAATAAGCTCTGCTTCCGTTTCTTCCTGCCCATCAACCTTTTCTGCAATGTCTATAAGATTGCGGACCTTTCGGAAATCAGTTGGAAGCTTCTCCTCTTTGCGGTCTTCGGCGTCTTTTTTGCCATGGGGATCGGCATTCTCGTGGCCTCCCGCATTCCGGAGCGGGAGCAGAAGGGTGTTCTGGTCCAGGCTGCTTTCCGCTCCAATAATACCGTTATCGGCCTCTATCTGGCCACGGCCCTGGGAGGCGCAGCCGCAGAGGCCTTTGCCTCCGTGGCCCTGGCCCTGGTCGTCTGCATCTATAATATCTTGGCGGTCCTTGTCCTGGAGTACTATGCCGGCAGCCGCAGGCGCAGCCTGAAGGAGACCTGCAGGTCCCTTCTCAAAAATCCGCTTCTTCTGGCACTTCTGGCCGCTTTTGCAGTCCTTCTTCTGCGGGGCGGTGAGCGCCTCATTTGGGGCTCTGTCCCCTTCACTCTGGAGAAGAACCTCCCCTTTGTCTATAAGGCTCTGACGGATTTCTCCAAAGTGGCCACCCCCGTCATGATCTTCATCCTGGGTGCCCAATTGGATTTTACTGCGGCCAGGGAAAAATGGAACCGTATTCTCTTGGGCGTGGGACTCCGCCTGGTCATTATCCCGGTCATTTGTCTCAGTTTAGCCATTGCTCTGCGGAAGCCCCTGGGCCTCACGGAGCTTGAGCTCCCCACCTTTCTTGCTGTCTATGCTTCCCCGGCGGCAGTTTCCGGCAGCGTCATGGTGGCAGAAATCGGGGGAGACAGCGAGCTGGCAGGGCAGATCATCGTCTGGTCCTCCGCTCTCTCCATGCTGACCCTTTTCCTCTTCATTTCCGCCCTTCGCTTTGCAGGTCTCCTATGATGGAACAGGAAGAACGCAGGAGAATCGAGGATCTGCTGGACCGCTGTGAACACCGGGGGATCATGACCTCTACGGGCTTTCTGACGCCCGCCCAGGCCTATTCCCTGGAGGAGTTCATTCGTTCCCGCCCGGAGGTGCGCTGCCTGCTCTCCGGCGGGATCACGGGCTGTGAGCGCCAAGCCGCATTCTTCCTGCCATGGTATCTGCAGGAAGAGGATTTCCAGATAGAAGAGCAGATCAGGGCGGTAAAGCTGCAAAGCTATTTCGGAACCCCAAGCCACCGGGACTATATGGGCGCCGTTCTGGGCCTGGGGATCCGGCGGGAATGGCTGGGAGACATCCTGGTGGAAGGAGACTGTGCCTATCTCTTCTGCCTGCCCTCCGTTCTGCCGGCCATTCTGGAGCTGACCCAGGTAGGCAAGGTCGCCGTCAAGGCAGCAGAGCTGCCCCTGGACGCGGTACCCCATCCGGAAAAGAAGGTCCGGGAGATCCGCTTTACGGTGAAAAGTCTGCGCCTGGATGCCGTAACGGGAGATCTTTTCGGGATCTCCCGAACAAAGGCCGCCGAAGCCATTCGTCTGGGTCTGGTCTCTCTGAATTACGAGCTCTGCCAAAAGCCGGATGCCGAGGTGAAAGAGGGGGATGTGCTCTCCCTCAAGGGAAAGGGAAAAGGAAAAATCCTTGCCTTGGGCGGCAAATCCAAAAAAGACCGCCTTTTCCTGCAGGCGGAGCGCTATTTATAAAGGAAGGTTAGTTATGCGGATGACGAGTCTCTGCTATCCGGAAAAGGATGGCTGCTATCTGATGCTCCACCGGGTGAAAAAGGTCAACGATGAAAATCATGACAAATGGGTCGGCATCGGAGGAAAATTTGAGGAGGGGGAGAGCCCGGAGGACTGCGTTCTGCGGGAATGCCTGGAAGAAACCGGTTTGACCTTAAAGGATTACAGCTACCGCGGCATTGTCACCTTTGTTTCCGATGAATGGGGCACGGAGTATATGCACCTTTTCACGGCCTCTTCCTTTGAGGGAAACCTGCACCCCTGCGACGAAGGAAATCTGGAGTGGATGCCCAAGGAGCAGGTCCCCTCTCTTCCCATTTGGGAAGGGGATAAAATCTTCCTGCGCCTCCTGGATGAAAAGGTCCCTTTCTTCTCTCTGAAATTGAGCTATTCCGGGGATCGGCTGACTTCCGCCGTCCTGAATGGGGAATCTCTGCAGCTTTCCTGAGAAAAAGCAGGGGAAATTCTCATATTTTCCCGCAAAAGGTTGACAAGTTCCCGTTTCGGTGTTACAATACCCAGGCTTGAGAGAGCATATATCGCGGGGTAGAGCAGTTGGTAGCTCGTCGGGCTCATAACCCGGAGGTCGTTGGTTCAAGTCCTTCCCCCGCAACCATAAAAAAGTGCCCATCCTGTTGGATGGGTACTTTTTTATCATTATCGGGTAGTATTTGCATGATCGTTCTCCGGGTTAGGCTCCGACGAGCGGAGCTCGTTGGGATCGGAGTCCGACCGCCGCCGGGGGCGGAAACAGGGAGGGCGACGATGGGCAGCGGTCGAAAAACCGGAGGAAAAGCGAAAGCCCGAACGGTTTTTCGGGCACCGCAACCCGGCGCGAAGCGATAACCCGGAGGTCGTTGGTTCAAGTCCTTCCCCCGCAACCATACAAAAACAGTCCATCCTGCGGATGGGCTGTTTTTGTATATTTACTAGGAACCAGGCTCGGTCAAATGGCATGAGGGTTATGAGCCCGAAGGGCGAATAACCGGAGGTAGCGCAGCGGCCCGCCGGTATTGAATAACATGCCAGTGGCATGTTAGACCCGGCGGGTGACCGAGCCGCAGCGAGAAGCGCAGCGGCCCGAGCGGTGTTGAATCAGACTCCTGCGGAGCCTGAGACCCGCGAGGGTGACCGACGGCATTTTCATCGCAATGAAAATGACTAGACCGTTGGTTCAAGTCCTTCCCCCGCAACCATAAAAGGTAGTCAATTCTGATACAATGTGTCAAAGTTGACTATCTCGGCAGTTCCTCTCTCAGCAAGTTCTATATATTACTGCTCTCCGGTAAAGTCTTGGAACGGAAAGCCGGCACATCCAATGTATGTGTGGCGAGGTTCTATTTAGCCGAATAACAAATATTTATTCCCCGTTTTGAGGCATATCGCTGCTTCAAGGCGGGGATTTTTTACAAAAAAGCAATATATTTGAAATAAGTTTGAACTATTCGCCGAAAATCGTACAAAAACGGCTGTAATCCTTGATTTTATAATAAAAATATGATATACTAATTATGTATAACTATAGGTTGGGGTAGCTATGCCCATTTTACGAAATATTTACGGAAAAGGAGTTGGCACATATGGTAATACAGCACACAGCGGTCAGTCGGCCAAAATGTAAGTTTACTGTATTTGTTTGTCAACCCTTTTTGCGTTCGGTGTGGCGTGATGCCAACGCTCCGCCGGGCAACAATTCAAATGCTCCACCGGGGCGAATGAAAAACGGTAATAATAATTTGAAATACATAAAGCGAGGTACAAGATTATGAAAAAGAAGATCATCAGTTTATTGCTTGCGATTTTTATGATCGCAGGAATGCTTCCGCTATCGGCTATTACTGCCTTTGCGGAGAATACTCTGACTGAAACGGGCAGCTACATTGTCCGCAGTTGGGACGAAACCCAAAAACAGATCGTTTCCACGGAAGCGGACATTCCTGAAGACGCCGGAGAAATCACGGCAACAACCACCGCACTTTCCGGCGGTGTATATGCGGTTGACGGCGATGTGACGGTTGACGCAAGAATCACCGTTTCGGGTGACGTCAGTCTTATCCTGAAAGACGGCTGCAAATTAACTCTTAAAGAAGGTCTTGAGGTTTCCGCACACGGCAGTCTGACAATTTACGGTCAGACAGAGGAAACCGGTGAGCTTATCACACCAAAGGTTTCCGAAAACTACGCTGCCATCGCTCTCAGCGACTTTGCCGTGCTGAATATCCACGGCGGCAAAATCGAAGTACGCGGCGGCAACTATGCGGCGGGTATCGGCTGCTATCAAGCTGACAGCGGTACCGTCACGGTCTACGGCGGCAGTGTTACGGCACATGGCTACTCCGGCGGTGCGGGCATCGGCTGCTACAGCTTCGCCGCCTACGGCGGCAAAGTCAGTGCCTACGGTGATAACTCCGCAGCCATCAGTGGCAATGTCACGGTCAATGGCGGCGAGGTCGATGTCAACAACACGGTCGGCGGTACGGACAGAAAGGTCGTCATCAATGACGGAAAAGTCACGGTCACCGGTGATAAAGGCGTTGTCGGCGGTAATAACAGCACGGTCGAGATCAACGGCGGTGATATTAAAGTAAGCAATAACATTACGATCGGTGTCGACTATTATACCGGTCATGATGCCGAAATCACGATCCGCGGCGGCAATATTGATGCTTTCTGTTATTATTATCCGGCAATCGGCGGAAACACCAACGGAGTAAACGTGAACATTTACGGCGGAAGCATAAAAGCGAAAAGCAACAGCACCGACGGCGCCATTGTTGCCGCATCGGTCACGGTTTATCCCGATAAGTGTGAAAGGTTCACCGTTAAGGATTCTTCCGGCAATGAGCTGACCGGCTCTCCCGTAACGGTAGAAAAGGATATAACAAGTCTCCTTTCCGAAAACAAGGAAATTCAAATTGATTGGGCTTATGTTCATACATTTACAGGTGATTATGTTAATCACGGTAACGGCACACATTCACGGTTTTGTGAATGCGGCAGCTCTTTAAGCGAGCCGGAAAATCACACCTTTGTAAATCATGAATGTGTTTGCGGCGCGAAAAATAACCACAGCTTCACCGGGGATTATGTGAACAACGGTGACGGCACGCATTCGCACAAATGCACAGGCTGCGGTGAGTTGAGCACTCCCGAAGCCCATACATATACAAACGGCGTGTGCGTCTGCGGAAGAAAAGAGAGCACGGAAAAATACGTTGTCCGCAGTTGGGATAAGGATAACAAAAAGGTCGTTTCCTCCGCTGTGGATGTTCCGGCAAACGTTAAAGACATTCTGTCGGATACCACAGAGCTTGACGGCGGCTGGTATTTTGTTCCCGAAGATGTTGAAATAAACGAAAGAATTACTGTAAAAGGCACAGCCAAAAACCCGACAAATATCATTCTGCCCGATGGCATTACCCTTTTCGCAATGGATGGTATAGAGGTTGCCGAAGGCTATGTGCTGAATATTTACGGACAGGCA
>JAZUFG010000092.1:0-3553 GCA_045640565.1 Oscillospiraceae bacterium
AGATCTGGTTCGGAGGATATACAAGGACTTCATTGACGGGTATAGCTACGGAGAAATTGCTGACAGACTTATAGCCGAGGGAGTGCCGACACGGAAACCGAATGCGACATGGGCAAAAACTACAATTCAGCACATCATCCGCAATGAGAAGTACTGTGGTGACTGCCTGTTTCAAAAAGCATATATTGCCAGTCCAATTACGCATCGGCAGGTCAGAAATACTGGAGAACTTCCGAAATTCCTTGTGGAGGACTGCCTTCCGGCAATTGTGGATAAAGATACCTGGAAACTGGCACAGGAAGTCGCAGAAACTGGCACAGGAAGTCGCAGAAACGCTTGCATTTTATCTATATGTGTGATAACATCTCTTGTGGGAATGAAGTTCTCCCTTGGGAAACCAAAAATGCTAACCAGCTGATGACTTCTGCATAAGGCAGGGGTTATCAGCTTTTTTATTCTGCAGTCGGGAGCTATCATTATGTTTCAGAAAATAGGATGCACTTTGAAGGATTATAAGATGACCATCCTCATCAGCCTGCTCTGTATCCCGATTGGTGTTGCGGTAGGGGCAATAGACGCTTTGTTCGGTCGTGTTCTTCTCACAATCACAGCTTTTCGCAGTGAACACCCAATGCAACTGATTCCTTTCCTGGCAATAGCTGGAGCTTTTATTGCGTGGTTCTACCGCAAATTCGGAAACGGTACAGAGAAAGGCATGGGGCTTGTTTTCGAAGCTGCCCATGGGGAAACGGATAGCATACCCCTTCGCCTGATTCCGTTTGTAACAGTAGGCACATGGATTACCCACCTGTTTGGCGGCAGTGCTGGACGAGAAGGCGTGGCCGTGCAAATAGGCGGAACTCCTTCGTTTTGGATTGGGAAAAAACTGAAGTTCGCAAACAGTTCCCGGGTCTTTTTGATTGCAGGCATGGCTGCCGGTTTCGCCGGGCTGTTCCGTACTCCCATTGCCGCTGTGTTCTTCGCATTGGAGGTGTTGATGCCCGGTGCTATCGTATATTCGGCACTTCTCCCGTCTATCGTGTCCGCCTGCACCGCCAGCCTGGTTTCGGGACTGCTTGGACTTGAAAAGTTCTCATTTCCACTGAAATTTAATATGTCCCTCTCTACTACTTTTTTTGGAAAACTGATCCTGCTCGGAGTGGCATTTGGAATTGTCGGCGGGATTTTTGCCTTTGCACTGAAAAAGCTGAAAGGCTTTTTCTCCAGAAAGTTTCAGAACCCGGTTCTGCGAAGTGCGGTCATTGGTGCGCTTCTCAGTATTGCGCTGCTTTTGCTGTATGAAGGTCGTTATGCGGGACTGGGAACAAATCTGATCAGTGCAAGTTTCTCCGGAGAAGTTGTTTATTCATACGATTGGTGCGCCAAATTGATTTTTACCGTTATCACGTTGTCTGCGGGATTCCAAGGCGGTGAGGTTACTCCTCTGTTTTCGATTGGTGCCAGCTTGGGTGTTGTTCTCGGTGGAATGCTTGGTCTGCCGATAGAGTTAACGGCTGCTCTTGGATATGCCGCTTTATTCGGAAGTGCATCAAATACGTTGCTTGCTCCCATGTTAATAGGAACTGAAGTATTTGGATTTGAAGGTCTTCCTTATTTCTTCATTGTCTGTGCCATGGCCTGGTTATTCAATTACAATCAATCTATTTACGGCAAGCAGAAGTCTTTTGATCTTCTTGCGTCGGAGAAAAATTGTTAGGAGGAGTGCAGGTGTGAGAAAAATCCAGAAACCCAGCGGAAGGGTCTGCCTTTGGGGGCAATGCTTCTTTAAAAGCAATTGTATGCTACCAACTTCTGAAGGGATTAATACATATGTTATTGAAATACATCGGGGTAATATTCGTTTGAACCATGGTGAATTCACTCCGGACGGAGGGACGTGGCTATCTGCTCCATCTGGAGGAAGACCGGCGCACTATGACCTTCACGAAGGAGAAACATATTCTATCCATATTGATATTCAATCATCCTTTGGCAGAAAAGATCAGGTGACGGCTGTCAATCTTTCACTATGGAACACGGCTGAGTTTTCTTATCATATTTTGCAGAAATAATCTCACGATGTCTTTTGCGTACACATTTTCATATGTGTGACTATGAAAATATCCTCATTTTTTATGGGTAAAATCGTAGTTACACTTTTTTCTTTTACAGATATTCTGAGCGGAATGAAACCTTCGGTAGCAACAATCTCTGCTCTGCAAAGGCCTCTCGGCTCGGCTCCGTTCCTCCGGAAAGTGCTGAAAAAGTGCCGTATTTCAGCGATTTTACTGATACTTTGAAAATGAACCCACCTTGCAAAACAGGTGGGTTCAAATCCGAGGAATAATTAAATTGTATCATTGCCACTGTGATTACGCATAAAAGAACCGTAATTTTGATACAAGGTATCGGATTACGGTTTTTTGTTATTTCACCCCCTACCGCCGAAAGCACCTACGCGCATAGGCTTTTCTGACTTCTTTCACACGACTACAATTGTTGAGCGCCTCGAAGGATTCATTTCCTCCGGGGCGCTTTTTCATTTTATTGAATATAGAGAATTATCATCAAAAGTCTTGCTATGTCCAGTTTGGAAAATATTAAACTTCGGCAGTTTTCTCAGCAGTCAAGGAACGAATGAGCTGCAGGGCGATAGCCTGTTCCGTATGGGAACGGAGGGCGGATAAAATGGCCAGGTCGGTAGGAGAACTCTCTCGGGCCAGCATCTCGTCAACCGTTTTGCGAGCGTTGTCCACAACGTTCTCAAAATGCTCACAGAAGCGGTTGTACAATGTCTCGTAGGACTCTTTGTCAATCACCATGGAGGAAATCATATCGCGGATCATGGTGATGGGCATCACAGTCTTGAGAATGCAAATGATTACAAGATAAGCCAAATGTACCCGGTTATATCTCTTCTTCTCCGGGGCAGGAATGATACCCAGTTTTACATAGTTGTTTACCATAGAGGAGGTGAGCCCCTTTTCACCAAAGCCAGGAACATCCCGAAAGTACCGGCTGATTAGGGAGAGCACCTGATCCATGTAAATATCTAAATCCGGCAGCTCATGCCAGCGGGGAAGCTTTACAGCACAGAGACCGTCAACAGAATGGATGAATTTTTCAGCAGATGCTTTTATAATGAGAGCCCCCTTCACTTCTTTACTTTAATATTAGCACAGAATTCACACAATAGCAATATTTAAATTTGGAAACCCTGTTGACAATTTAAAATATCTATGCTATCTTGTTTTCGTTACCAGATAAGGTAATGCATAAAATTACCAAGAATTGAAAGGAGCAACAATGAGTATTTCTGAAGTGAAAGAGACAGTAAAAACCAACGTGAAAGAACTTGGCAGGCAGGTGGCAGACGGTGCCACGGAGTCCATGAAGGCGGCGTATGAGAAAAAACAGCTACTTGATATGGAACGAGAAATCCGCCTCGGCCGCATTAGTGCCGAGTTGAACCATGCGGAAGAGGTCAGGGAGCTTAAAAAGACGGTATCTCAGGAGACAAAAGATATAAAGGACTCCCTCTGATAAATGCACA
>JAZUFG010000093.1:0-24328 GCA_045640565.1 Oscillospiraceae bacterium
CGCGGGGTAGAGCAGTTGGTAGCTCGTCGGGCTCATAACCCGGAGGTCGTTGGTTCAAGTCCTTCCCCCGCAACCATAAAAAAGTGCCCATCCTGTTGGATGGGTACTTTTTTATCATTGTCGGGTAGTATTTGCATGATCGTTCTCCGGGTTATGCTCCGACGAGCGGAGCTCGTTGGGACCGGACCCCGACCGCCGCCGGGGGCGGAAACAGGGAGGGCGACGATGGGCAGCGGTCGAAAAACCGGAAGAAAAGCGAAAGCCCGAACGGTTTTTCGGGCACCGCAACCCGGCGCGAAGCGATAACCCGGAGGCAGCGCAGCGGCCCGCCGGTATTGAATAACATGCCAGTGGCATGTTAGACCCGGCGGGTGACCGAGCCGCAGCGAGAAGCGCAGCGGCCCGAGCGGTGTTGAATCAGGCTCCTGCGGAGCCTGAGACCCGCGAGGGTGACCGACGTGATTTTCATCGCAATGAAAATGACTAGGCCGTTGGTTCAAGTCCTTCCCCCGCAACCATACAAAAACAGTCCATCCGGCGGATGGGCTGTTTTTGTATATTTACTAGGAAACATTGCGGGCCCTGATTCCTCAGAGCCCGCTTTTTCAGATCATCCGCAGGAAAACCCCCTGCATAAACTGTATATCAAATCTAGTCTCCCCTACTCAGCCGATATATTTTCTATGAGCTATTTGCACATTCTGCTGATTCACTATCCAGTTTGTCACATCTCAGCGATTGGTGCGCCTTTTTACCATCACTTCCATTGACAAATCACCTATCATAATGTATAATTTATCCAAAATCAGATGATAGGCGGTATTCCCATGGAGAATTTGTATAAAACCATTCGGACTATGGCAAAATTAAATCAGGAACAGTTTGCAAAAGAACTCGGTACTACCGTTCTCTCCATCAACCGATGGGAAAATGACAAGACTGAACCGAGCAAAATGGCTCAAAATCAAATGCTTCGCTTCTGCACGGAGCATGGGATCGAGCTCGGTGAACTTATCGTCAAAGCAAAAGAATACACTGGGCCGTGCAACGAGCTTGTACTCTATCATGGCTCTAAGAAAGGTATCATAGGTGACATCGCTCCGATCAGCCGCGACGAGTGCGATTTCGGTGCGGGTTTCTATATGGGAACAGGAACGCTTCAACCACTGACCCTTGTCTGCTCGGAAGCTGCTCCGAAGTTCTACACGGTATCGCTTGACACAACCGGCTTGAAAACGCTTAATCTCGGCATTGATCTTGAATGGGCAATGCTGATTGCTTATTTTCGTAAAGAAATGGAGAACGTCAAGGGCAGCGAGATATACGAGAAGTATGCGCATCTCACCGATGGCTACGACCTTGTAGTCGGATACATTGCAAACGACCGTATGTACACCGAGCTCGCCCGGTTCTTCAGAGGCGATATATCCGATGCAGCACTGCTCCATTGCCTGTCTGCTCTTGATCTCGGCAAACAGTATGTGGCTATTACCGAGAAAGCCTGCAAACAAGTCAAAATACTCAAAGAAAAATCCTTATCGCAGTTAGAGTTGTCCGTTCTTGGAGACCTAAGCTCCAAGAGAAGAAAAGAAGGCATCCGTCTTGCCGATGAGATCGTAAAGCAGTATCGCCGCGAGGGACAGTTTTTTGATGAAATCATAGGAGGATAACGCCATGTTGGATTCCCTTGAAATATCTCTCTGCCAGATGCAGGCTCATTTGTTTGAGTTATCCGCCGAAAAAGGGTATGACAGTGAAGCGTTTGTCAAAGCATTTATGAATTCAAGTATTGCAGCGGATCTGGACAAAGAGTTTAACCATGCACAGTGGGCGGGAGAAGAATACCTGCTTTCCCGCTTGTCCGAAGAAAAGCCCAATTCAGCAAAGCAGGGTGCGGTACTTGATACAGAAACCTTATTCTGGATCGGTTACCTTTATCGCTGTTGGCATTTCTACACCGGTGAATCAAGCATGGAAATATATAAGCAAGCACCGATTACGGTGATGAAGCAAGTGTATTTGCCGTATCACACTATGAGTACAGAAATGGCAATAAATAGGTTGAAAGAAACCTACACCGATAAGAAAGCTATGTCGAGGAATACTTGAAAGACTTATAAAGCATTTGCAACTCGAACTTGCATTTTCAGGAGATAATATAAAACATTATGGGAACGATGATTAGCCTCGGTGTGGGGAAAATGGAAATTGATTGGAGAAAAAACAACGTTTTTACTGATCATTCTGTTTTATTTAAAGTTGATGATGTTGGTGAAACTTATTTTATATCATCCATGCCGGAATAATAAGATTTTGTCGGTCAATGGCGGACAATTCATTTTTGAGGCACAGAATTGCTCCGGTTCCTCGCGGTACAGATGCCTTATCCAGAATGTCGAATGCTCCGATCAACTCCGTGCCCGGATTGGACGATTTTTTGATTTCTACCGGATGCAGCATGCCATCACTTTCCAGCACAATGTCGATCTCGTTGCTTTCTTTATCTCTGTAATAATGAATCAGGCAATCCTTTGCTGAGTTGCGATAGGTTTTGATGATTTCACAAACGATATAGTTTTCGAGGATGGCTCCGTTGATGGCTCCGTTCTGCAATATTTCCGGAGAGGAGTACCTGGTCAGATAAGCTACAAGCCCTGTGTCGAAGAAATACATCTTGGGAGTTTTGAGTGTCCGTTTCAGAAGATTGTTTGAGTATGGACGCAGATAGAATATGACTTCTGATTTTTCCATTACTGCAAGCCAACGTTTTGCAGTATCATCGCTGACGCCAACGTCAGTCGCGATATCGTGCACGTTCAGCATCTGGCCCGCCCGGCATGCAGCGGCGCGGATGAAATCGGCATAAAGCAGCTTATCTACGCCGGGGATCAGATCCGATACGTCACGGTCGATATACGTTTGAACATAAGAACTGTAGAACACGTCTCTGTCTTTGTATCTTCCGCTTCTATGTCCGGGCATGGCTCCATTCCAAATTCGCTCGAACATCTCTGAAGGAGAAGCAGGAGCATGGCCGTCTTTTCTTTTCAGAACGGATTCAAGGTCGACAGAGAAGGGCGCGGCTTCAGCATCACCGTACAATTCACTCTGCGAAAGGGCAGACATATGGAGAATGGCTGTTCTTCCCGCAAGAGATTCCTGCGCAAGATCCATTAACTGAAAAGCCCGTGAACCTGTCAACCAAAATGAACCAGGCGCGGCACCGTTATCAACAGCAATCTTGATATAAGAAAATAACTGAGGCGCATATTGAACCTCATCAATAAGCACTGGCGCCGGATGCAATTCCAGGAAAAGTGCCGGGTCCTTCTGGGCGAGCTGCCTTTCGGAAAGGTCATCTAATGAGACTTTCCGCCTTGTCGTTCCTTCCATCAGGTGCTCCAGCATGGTGCTTTTTCCGACCTGACGCGGGCCGATCAGCATAATACAGCTATAATCTTGATTTACTTCAAGAAACTTTTTCTCTAAGGAACGATTCAAATATGTCATAGCAAAACCTCGTCCGGCTAAAATACGATACAATCTTATTATAGCCACAATTCGATAAATGTCAATAGAATTGCTGAAATTAGTATCGATCTTTTGCAAAGCAAAATATCAATCACTTCATTTAGTATTTTTGCCGTTATAGTCAGAAACATTAAATGTCGTCTTTCCATAAAACGCGCAATCAGCCATCTTCATAACTTATTCCCACTTTATGAAATTCTTTCATTTTTCGGGAATAGAAATAGAGTGGCCTTGAATTAAACAGGGCCACTCTGAACAAACCACGTGCGTTTGCTGTCTTGAAAATGTAGTGTTTACGCGGGTTCTGCTTAAATCCGTAATGTTATTCCGGACCATAGCACGACTGGCAGCAACTTATGAGGAGATAAGGTGAACTATACATCCAGCCCCCAGTCTGTGAGCAAAAAACTATATAGCGTTTGAAAAGCTATAAAAACCGGGTTATGTTTTATAGATGAAATAAAACATGGGAAATAATGTTTGCCATATGGATTGGGGTAAGCAAATGGGTACACCCATTTAATATAGATGTACATACAGCCAAGGCACACTTATAAATGATTTTTGGAGATACTTTTTTATTTAAGTGATTTAATCTTTGCGCTAGTTATTTCAGAATACACGATAATGTTTTCTCCTTTATGGTAAAACTCATTACTGATTATTTCTTGACTGACAAACATTGCCGTTTTCACGGTCCAGTTTCCTCTAGGCAATTTGAAATGCTTTTCAACATCAGATAGATGTTGTTCTATCCATACTGTAAAGACGAGTGGCAAGGGTATTATATGAAATACAATACCATGAATCGCCCTATTGTTGTGATTATCATAGACGAAAGCGACCCGCCTACGCTCCTTGCTGCAAGAAAGTATTACAGACTGAACAGTATTGAAGCTTATGATGAAATGATATCAGAATTGCGAAATGCGTTGGCAGAGTTATAAAACACGAGGTTTGAATTGAATCAATCATTGTCAAATACAAATCCGGCCCTACCGTTTTGGCAGAGCCGGATCGTGGTTTATATCTCGTCCTTCAGATAGTCCGCGTAGGGCGCTTTCGATGTAACGAAGGTGTCAAACGTGAATTGTGCGCCGAGGCGAAAGCCGGTAATGAAGCTGTCAAGGGTGGATTCACCGTCGATGGATGCCCAGGCATCGACATACTGGATGCCCATTGCACGATTGGTAGCAGCCTAGTCACAATTTTCACTTTGTCAAGTGATAAAAACTGATTATTTGTGAATATTCTCTTTGGCGGTGAAAATTACAAGCGCATGTTTTATACTCTCGGCAGAGCTTTTATTAGCTGTTCCAATATGAAAAATGCTGCAGTTTTCATTTATGTATCTTGACTTTTGCATTCAGATATCCGATTATTAGCGTTAAGTAAATATAAAGCTTTCAACAAAAGCTTTTGAAAAGAGGGAAATAATTATGAACAGCATACTCACCATGTTTACGACAACTATCGGCTCCGCCGCAGTAATTGCTGCAATTTCCGCACTGTTTTTCAGCAGCAAAAAGAGAAGTGAGCTGCACCGGAAAAACAAAACAGCGCACAGCTTTCTGCTTGCGTTTGTTTTCGGTATTCTTTCCATATACGCAAGCATTTCCGCAGTTTCGGTGGACGGTCTGCTCTGTAACTGCCGCAACCTGCCGCCGCTCTATGCCGGAATGGTCGGCGGACCGATCGCCGGAATCGGCGCAGCTCTGATTGGAGGAATTTACCGCTTTTTTGTCGGCGGTCCGGCGCGGTATTCCTGTTCGATTGCCTGCCTTGTTGCGGGTATTCTCGGCGCCGCCATTCATCTGTTTGTCAAAAAGGAAAAGCGTTACCATGTTCTGACCGGCGCGGTGGCTTCGGTCATCGTAGAGGTTATCCATTTCGGACTCGCCTGTGCCTTCGGGCTTTACGAAGGCGCGAAGGTCGTAGTTTGGCCATCCGCGCTTGCAGGTTTTCTCGGAATGATGTTCTGCCTTTACATATACACAAAATTTGACCAAACCGGCCACGATGTAGCGTGATCTTAAGACTTTTCAAAAAACCGACATTATATATTACCAAAGTGCCATCGAGAAATCGGCGGCACTTTTATTTTGCCGCAATCATTCAAAAAGCAGAGAGGCGTTCGCTTGTATGGAGACTTACGGGAAGTGTATTGTTTCTCATCGACGCAATATAGCGAAATAAATACGAAAAAAACACGAAATATCCAATAACAAAACCGCAAAACTTTGCACCTCAACGATTCACTATTCGCCAGCTAGCGCCTAGCAGCTTTTCGCTTCCCTCGTCTCCTTGAAGCTTGCAGCTAGCAGCTTTTACTTTACTTAGCTGCGTCAGCAGCCTTCTCCGCCTCTGTATTCCCTTCTGCGCGACTTTTATTGCGGCCGAATGTAAATTCACGTCCGAAATAAAAAATCGCTTATATCCATTTTAAATGGATTTCCCGTAATAGCTTGTATCCCCGGGAGAGATATCCGAATCCCGGAACTGTCTCTTCCCGGGAAAAAGAGCATTTTTTGTTGCCGGAATCCCCGTCTCCTCGGGCAAACGAAAAGAAAATGTCCTTGGACTTTTCTTTTTACTTTTCTTTTGCGAAGAATCCTTCTCTAACTCTAAATCCTTCTCTAAATTCTTCTCTAAATTCTTCTCCTTCTCCGTTTCCTTCTCCTTATCCCTATCTATAGTCTTCCCCTTCTCCTCCTCCCCTTCCAAATCCGAATATTCAAAAAAGAAGAACTGACAGATCTGGACCTGCCGGCTCTTCTTTCACTGAAACTGCTGATATTCTTTTTTCTGCACTTTCCCGAATCGCATCGGCATCGCCTCCGCAGATGGATAGATTGGTATTACTCAAGTAAGTATTATTACTGTAAGTATTATTTCTTCCTGATTTGCCGTATTCTGGAATCCTGATTTGCCGCATTCCAGAATCCTGATTTGCCGCATTCTGGAATACGGTAATACCGAACTCCGGGAAGTTCTTTACCGGGTCTTGCTCCTCAAAAGAGCAGTTTAGCCATTTTTATCCAATAACAAAACCGCAAAGCAAGATGGGCTGAGAAAATTTTAGAATAACCGACACAAGATTGAGGAGCTTCGGCTCCTCTTTTTTGCACCCTATTGCCTTCTTGCAGCATCTCCCTCCTAATTCCTAACTCCTAACTCCTAGTTCTCGCTGCGGCTCGGTCACCCTCGCGTTCTGACATGCCACCGGCATGTCATTCATTACGCTCGGGCCGCTCCGCTTCGCTGCGCTACCTTGCAGCTATCCTGTGAGGTCGTGAGTTCTCTTCTGCGCGACTTTTATTGCGGCCGAATGTAAATTCACGTCCAAAATAAAAAATCGCTTAAATCCATTTTAAATAGATTTCTGATAATAGCTTGTATCCCCGGGAGAGATATCCTGATCCCGGAACTGTCTCTTCCCGGGAAAAAGAGCATTTTTTGCTGCCGGGATCCCGTCTCATCGAGAAAAAGAAAAGAAAATGTCCTCGGACTTTTCTTTTTACTTTTCTTTTGGGAAGAATCCTTCTCTAAATCTGAATTAGAATCTGAATTAGAATATAAATACTGCTTTTTTCTTCAAAAGCAATTGCTTTCTCTTTGGTCTTTTCCCTCTCCTCCTTTTCCCCTGCACCCTTTATTCTCTTTTTCTTTTTTTGTTTCTCCTTCTCCTTCTCTTTCTCTTTCTCCTTTTCTTTCTCCTTATCCCTATCTATAGTCTTCCCCTTCTCCTCTTTCTCTCCCTCTTTCTCCTGCTCTCGCTCTCCCTCCTCATGAAAAGAAGAGCTGACAGACCTAAATCTGCCGGCTCTTCTTTTACGGAAACAGCTAATATTCTTTTTCCTGTGCTTTCCCGAATCGCGTCGCATCTGATCCGCAGATGGATAGATTGGTATTACTCAAGTAAGTGTTATTACTGTAAGTATTATTTCTTTCCGATTTTCGGAACTCTGGAATTCCGATTTTCCGAACTCCAGAAGTCTGTTTTTCGGAACTCTGGAATTCGGTAATACCGAACTCGGGGAAGTTCTTACCCAACTACCAATTTATTTGTCTTCTTCAAATACTTCGCCGGGATTGAATGATCCAGCTTCCATGTGATATTCATTGGCTTTTCGCCGTCGTGCGTTACATATTTTGCTGTTCCGAGATACGTATAGGCGGCAGCACTGCCGGAAATACGATCCGACTTGAATTCACGTACGAACAGCAGGACACGACTACCTTTCTCACGATGGTGAATGTATCGCTGACCGGTGGGAGAATCCGCCGCCGTGGTGCTCTGGCTCTGCCAATGGAACAGCTCGCTATTGATCGAATAATCGTTGTACATTGTAGTCGGCGAGTAATCCTTGTCGGCCTTATTCAAGGTCACAAAGAACACGTCAATGTTCTTTTCCGGCAACCATTTCACGCCCTCACGAACAGTAGACGGTTTCATGAAATCGAGCGCCACAAGGAGCTGGTCACGGGTATAGGTGCAATGCAAATCCAGCGGGCAGTCGAAGCCGACGTTTACAGGCTTGTCGATGAAGTCAATGTGGTCGTAATTATATTGCAGCAGCTCTATCAGTTCACCAAGAAGAATCGGACTATCAGCCAGTGCGTACAGGTTCTCAAGCACCTCAACGCTGTTCCAATCGTCTGCCGCTTTCAGCCAAACAGAAACATAAAACATTTGCATCATGCGCTGCTCTACCGGAGAAAGCTTTGAAAAGTCAGTGTTGTTGATGTTAGGAAGAATGTTCAGCAAAAACTTAATGAGACGACGCGAATCAATAGTGCAAAGACGTGCGAACGCTTTTTGCATCGTTTCTTCCAACGGCTCCGAGAAATCGTCAATAACGTCAGCACGTGCACAGAGCCGGGAGAATGTATCGAACCTATAAACCTGTCGCGGATCGATGTGGTAATAATCCAAGAAGTTTGCCAGCGTGAGCTTCAAACCAGTATCTTCCTCAAAGGATGCAAGGCGAATCACCAGACCAGCACTGTTTCCATAGGATGCCCGGATATTGTCGAGTATGTATTTTGCCGCCTTTTTCTCCAGCTGAATATAACAGCCCTTCGGCAGCGAAATGAATCCATCCTTGATTTCACGAGATACGCTGCGGGTTGTGTTTGAAAGGAGCGCGGCGAACTTATCCTCAAAGTTATACTTGCGGTTTGCCTGACCAATGAAGTCGAGAACGGTCAGGCATTCCTTATCTTCGGACAGACAGAGCCCACGACCAAGCTGCTGTAAGAATACGGTCAGCGATTCAGTCGGGCGTAGGAACAAAACGGTGTTGACTTCTGGAATATCGACACCTTCGTTATAAATATCGACGACAAAGATGAAGCGGACATCGCCGGAAACAAGGCGAGTTTTCGCTTCTTTTCTTTCTTCATCGGGTGATTTTCCGGTTAAGAACATGGACGGAATACCATGTGCATTAAAATAGTCAGACATGAACTCTGCATGCTCAATAGTAACGCAGAAGCCAAGCCCCTTCACGTCATCAATATCCGTTACATATTTGAGCAAGGACGATACAACCAGATCAGCACGGCGGTTGGCCACCATTCCGCTGAGTGTGTAAATGCGGGACAGTTCACTCTTGTCATAGCCGCCATTAGCCCATTTTAGCTTGTCCAAATCAACCGTGTCGGTCACACCAAAATACTGGAACGGGCATAGCAGCTTGCGGTCAATAGCCTCCGGCAGACGGATTTCAGCAGCAATGCGGTTGTTAAAGTACGGCAGGATGCTCTTGCCGTCCATACGCTCCGGAGTTGCGGTCAAACCAAGCAAAATCTTCGGCTGATAGTATGAAAGAAGTTTCTGATAAATGGGTGCCGCTGCGTGGTGGAACTCGTCTACGATGATATAGTCATAGAAATCCGGCGAGGTTTTCGAGGTGAAATCCTGCGAATTAAAAGTTTGGATCGACATGAACAGATTGTCGATGCTGTCTGGCTTGTAGCTACCGACAAACATCTCGCCGTAGTTTGCATCCTTCAGCACCGCACGAAAGGTATAAAGGCTTTGTTTGAGGATCTCTTCGCGGTGGGCAACAAACAGCAGGCGGCAGGGCCGACCGGCATTTTGCTTGCGGAAGCGCTTATAATCCAGCGCGGAAATAACCGTCTTACCGGTACCGGTGGCGGCAACAACGAGGTTGTGATAATAACCGCGCACGTTGCGCTCGGCGTCGAGCTTGTCTAAAATCTCCTGCTGATAGGAGTAGGGCTGGATATCCATCGTGTAGATTTCAGCGTTGTTGGTGTCGAAATACTTTTCCGCCTTCAATGCCCGGGCAAGACGCTCTTTCTGGTCCTCGCTGTAATACTCAAACTCATTGGAATTCCAGTAGCTTTCAAATGTTGCGGCAATCTTGTCAATTGTCTCCGGCAAGTCCTTTTTCGTGACCTTCACGTTCCACTCGAGGCCGCTGGAAATCGCAACATTGGAAAGGTTAGAGGAGCCGACATAAGCCGTGGTAAAACCCGTATCGCGGTAGAACACGTAGGTTTTTGCGTGCAGACGGGTACGCTTGGTGTCATAACTGACCTTGATAAGCGTGTTGGGCAGCTTGCGAAGTTCCTCGATGGCTTTTACATCGGTAGCACCCATGTAGGACGTGGTAATGATGCGCAATTCGCCGCCGTTCTGCGTGAAGGTAGTAAGCTCATCCATAATCAGACGTAGACCACTCCACTTGATAAAGGAAACCAGCATATCAATGCGATTGCAGGACACAATCTCCTTTTTGAGCTCTGTGAACATCTGCGGCTCGTGAATTGCACCAGTAAAGAGTGAGCTTTGTGCAATCGAAGTCTCCGGACGGATGATTTCAGCCTTTTCATCAAGAGCCAACACATTGTTTTTCTTATCAAAAAGCGCGAGAAGCTGTTCCGCGCGCTCTGCGACCGAGAGCGTGTCGAAGTCAGCTTCTTTTGTTTCGGTCATAATGGTAGACACAATGCGGTTGACAAGTTCAACCTGAGAATTCAGGTCGCCTCCATTGTCTTTCACGTTATCGAGACCTTTTTCAACAATCTCAGCGACGTATTTTGCTAACACTTTGGACGCTTCCGCACTATCAATAGGCGCAGTTTGAGAGAGCTTGTCCGTCGCGGAAAGCTCTGAATCCAGGGCCTTATTTATGATTTGTTCGTAAAGTCCATTATGTAGCATTCATATACTCCTTTGGTAGAAACAGCATTTGTCAAAAGACTAATTATGAATTCAGTATTCGCAATACAACATCAAGAATATCCTGACCTTAGAGCGTGTAAAGAAAAAATAAATACGCAAATGTTTTCCGGGCGCACACAGTGCGCCCCTACTCCAGGCTGCCCTAAAATAAAGGGCTCTTCTTCATGCTTTTGCTTCTTCCGCGGCTTCCTTTTCCGCCTGCTTTTTGGCCAGGTCATTGGTGTCCGTACTGTTGCGGTAGACCACCTTGGCGTCCCAGAGATACTCCAGGACCAGATTCAGCGCCATATTGATGGCCAAAACCAGATATTCATTCCATCCGCAGCGGTCCGCCAGATAGTGCTCTGTCCAGATGGTGAAGGGAGCAAAGGGAAGATAGAAAAGGAAAACCAGGAACATGGCCTTGGGAACATTCTCTGCGCTTTTAAAGGTAAATTTCCGGTTCAGGGTGAAATTCCAGAGGACGCTCAAAACCAGGGCAATGGTATAGCAAATATAATGCCCGGGAATTTGAATGACCTCTTCGCAGAGAATCATGGCAAGGGTCTCAATGATTCCCGCAGACGCGGAGAAGAGAGCAAACTTTACGGTGCGCCAAAGCTCTTTGTTTTTCATCGTGTTACTCCTTTATGCTCTTATAGAGGGTCTTGTTGGCAGAATATAATTTCTTAAAGGTTTCAAAATAGGGACCGTAGCAGGCGTGCTTTTCCATATCGGGCTCGAAGGTCTTCTCCGCGGGAATGAAATCCGCGATGCATTCCAAATTGGGGATGACCCCCAGGCCCACGGCAACAATAGCCGCGGCGCCCACCGCGCCCACATTCTGGGGGGATGCCACCGTTTCCACCCTGCGGCCGAGAATATCCGCCAGCATCTGGCAGGAAACATCGGAAAGCGCACCGCCGCCCACAAAACGGACGGTTTCGGAGGTCTTGATTTTTTTATCCTGGCATTCCAGCATCCAGCGAAGATGATAGAAGACGCCTTCCAGAACGGCGCGGATCATCTCCGGTTTTCCCGTCTCCAGCTTGATGCCGAAGAAGCTGCCGGTGGCATCCGGGTCCTCAAAGGGGCAGCGGTTTCCGTGCAGCCAGGGAGTGAAGATCACGCCGCCGGAGCCAACCGGAACGCTCTTGACTGTCTCCGTCAGATAGTCATAAATGCTGACATAGGTCTTTTCATAGCCTTCCGTGACCTTTTTCTTTTCCAGATAGACGCCGATTTCATCCAGAGCCAAATGATCCTTGACCCACTCCAGACATTTTCCCGCGGTTTCCATCTCCGCGAAATAATTGAATTTCCCGCTCTGCGCGCCGGTAATCGCCGCGATCATGGCAGACACATCCACCATCTGTTTATCCGTTACCGTGCTGACCCAGCCGGAGGTACCGCTGTAAATATGGGTATCCCCCACATGGACGCAGCCGGAACCGACACCGATCAGGCTGGAATCCCCGCCGCCGCCGAAAACGGGAGTGCCCGGCTCAAGCCCCAACTCCGACGCCGCCCGTTCCGTCAGTCCTCCGACTTTATCCGTGGACTTAATGATCCTGGGCAGAAGCTCCTCTTTGATCCGGAACATGGCGTTCATCTTCCTGCTCCAGCCCTCTTTGCCTTTTCTGGTGTCGTAGATCAGGGTGGCAAATGCGGAATCCTCTGTCATGGTGAACTCGCCGGTGCAGCGGCAGATGAGATAGTCCTTCACATCCAGCCATTTATAGGCCCGGGCAAAATTCTCCGGCTCGTGGGCTTCGATCCATTTATATTTCCAAACCGGATCCTTCACGCTTGATGTCACAGCACCGGTAATGATCAGGCTGGGAATCAGCTTGAAGATGTTGGCCCCCGCAACCTGAAGGCCGTAGGCAATACCCTTTTTGATTTCTTCCTTGGCCCGCTGGTCCATATAGCTCATGGGGCGGTGGACCGGAACGCCGTCTTTGTCCGCCAGAACGATCCCCTGCATCTGGGAGCAGAAGGAAATTCCCGCGACATCTCCGGGCTTCACATCGGTCTTTGCAAAAACCTCCCGAGTGGACTTGCACATGGCATTCCACCAGTCGTCCCCATCCTGTTCCGCGCCGCCGTTTTCCAAAATATAGAGCGGATAGCTTTGGCTTGCAGCCGCCAGAAGGCGAATGGTCTTCTCCACTTCAAAAAGGCAGGTTTTGACCCCCGTTGTGCCGACATCATAAGCAAGGACATAAATCATATTCTTACCCCTCATACGGTTATTCGATAAAGCCTTGACGCTATCAGGCTTCCGCATGATATTTCTGCTTGGAATACTTCTTCAGATAAACAAAACGCTGCAGAAGAGCATCCACCCGTGAAAGACGCTTTCCGAATCTGCAATAGAGGGCCGCTGCGCAGTTTTTGCGGGCGATCAGCTCTGAGGCCTCCGGGTCGTCACTTTCCGGGAAGAGGACCTTTCCCCCTTCCAAGGGGGCATGAAAGCCGATCATCTGCGCAAAGTCATCCAGGTAGGCATAAACTCCGGTATGTGCCTTTCCATAGGCTTCCACGGCAGTTTCTGTTCCCAGATCTCCGACGCGGGAGCAAAATTCCTTCTCGGATCTTTCCTCCAGCTCCTCTGCCAGGGCAAAGGCTTCCTCCGGGCTCTCTCCCAAAAGAAGGGCTCCGTGCTTTTTCATCAGGAAAGCCTTGCTCCCCGGGTTCTCTGCAAGAGAGGCGGAAACCGCCTTTCGAAGCTTCCCCGTTCCCGGGAGGCCATAGCCTGCGCAGGGGGCGAAGAAAAGATCTTTCCCCTCTGCGGAAAGGGCCGAGGCATAGAACTGGTGGGTGTGGATCACAAACGCCGCATCCCTGCGGAGGAGATAGGCATCGGCATGGATTCCCTTCTCACTGCTGGGTTTTACGGCGCCCTCATAGCTGAGGTCATCCATGCGGACCTTTACCAGATCCTCCGGCCTCAGGGATTCATAATCCCGTCCGCTGGGTGTGATGATAAATTCATTTTCCGAGATCCGGGCGCTGATATTGCCCCAGGTACGGGAAACCAGATTCGCATCCAGGAGTTTTTTCCCCGCGGCGATCACCAGATCCCGGGCATCTTTTTCTGCAAAAAACATTCTTTTTTCCCCGCGCTGTCCCCGCTTCTACTTTTTCTCGGGCAGCTTGCCGCAGGAAGCAAAGACCCGGTCAAAGCGGCGAAGAACTTCGTCAATATCCTCTTCCGTATACGCGGCGCTGGTATAGAGGCGGGAACCTGCCAGAGTGACAAGACCCTCTGCCATGTAGGCCGCGCCCATATGCTGCATCTCTGCCTTGCGCTTGGAGGTCTCCGTCAGGACCTTGGGAATGAGCCAGGGCTTCTTCCAGTTGATCTCATACTCCATGGTGCCCGCATTATCCAAATGGCAGATGCTGCCCTGGTTAAAGGCCACAAAGGGCAGCTCGTATTTTTGAATCAGCTCCTGCAGGCCCTTGGTAAGGCGGTCGCCCATACGGCCGGCAACTTCGCAGGCATTGCGCTTTTCGATCTCGCAGATGGTCGTATAACCTGCAACGCAGGAGATCGGCGTTGCGGCCATGGTGCCGCCGCACATGGCTTTGGTAACCTTCTTGCCGCCGGCATCCAGCCCCGCGCCCAAATGCTCCATGCAGTCTCTATGGCCGCCGATGCCGCCGGCGCCGGGATAACCGCCGGCAATGATCTTGCCGAAAATGGTCAGGTCCGGGTCCACTCCGTAAAAACCCTGGGCACCGCCAAGACCGATTCGGAAGCCGGAAACCACTTCATCGCAAATGAAAAGTGCGCCGTACTTGTGGGCCAATTCCTGGCAGCCCTTGACGAATTCCTTGGAAACCGGGCGTGTGCCGCTCTCCGGGCCGACAGGCTCGATATATACCGCTGCCGTGCCGCCGCAAAGGCGGTTCTTCCGCAGCTTTCTCTCCAGATCTTCCAGGTCATTGGGGAAGAACTCGTCGGTATGCTTAAAGACGAAATTGGGGACACCGGGACTCTGCAGGCCCTTTGTTCCGGGGATCCGCATGCCGTAGGCCATTTGATCCGACCAGCCGTGATAGGCTCCGCCCATCTTCAGAACATTTTTGTGGCCGGTCTTCAGGCGGGCGACCCGCAAAGCACACATGCAGGCCTCCGTACCGGAGCCCAGCATACGGAATTTATCTACAGAAGGAACACATTCCGAAATCTTCTTCGCCAGCTTATACTCATACTCGTGGAAAAGCCCTGTGGAAGGGCCGCAGGTCTTCAAAAGCTCCATGACCGCATCCCGGACAACGGGATCGTTGGAGCCGATGATGGTGGGACCGCCGGCCTGGAGCAGATCGAAATACTCATTGCCGTCAATATCATAGAGCTTATTTCCCTCTGCCTTGGTGATCACAATGGGGAAGGGATAATTAAAGGCAAGGTTATGCTGAACGCCGCCGGGAATATAATTTTTAGCCTCCGTGATCATCTCTTTGCTCTTGGGACATTTCTTATCAAAATACTCTGTCTCGTATTCCTTCAGCCTTTCCGGCAGAACCGAGTAGATGGGCTTCTTCTTGAGCTCTTCCAGCTTCCCGGTAACCTCTGCCGCATCCAGATATTCATCGATCGCGTATCCGTTATAGGACATTTCTTTCACTCCTATTCAAAAAATGATATACAAAAATCGGCATAGCCGGGCAATCAAAACCAGGCCATGCCGATTGATTCCGGGCTGAAATCCTCTATTTGGCCCGCACAAGCGGGCCCTTTCGGCTTTTATTCAGCGGACGACTTCAATACCCATAAACTTGCAGAAGAGCTCCAGATCCTTCACATAATCCCCGTAGACGATAATGATGTGCTGGCCGGGAACCGTTTCCTGATAGTGCTGCATATCCATGCCCGGCTTCAGGAGCACAGAGGGGAAGTCCGGATAGGGCTCGCACCAGCCGGCCTCGGTCCAGCAGGGATTGGGCAGGGCTTCGCCCTTGGAGAGGAACATCTTGTATTCGCCCTTGGTCTCATAGAGACGGGCATAGGTGACCTCGCCGGTCTTCATCTTGGAAATGTTGGAAATACCGTAGTTGAATTCACCCAGGTTGGCGCTGCGGATGGTCAAATCGCCCTCGACGAAATCCTTGGGAATAAAGCCGCAGACACCTACGAGAACGGAATCGTCAAAGACCTCATAGTGCTCCACAAAGCCGGACTGCTTTCCCGTGACGGACTGCATGATGATGCCGGTGAGCATGCCGTAGGCATCACATTCGCAGATGACAGAGGTGCCCTTGTCCGCCAGGAGAGTCTGGGCAAGGCAGGGGTTAAAGCCCAACTGGGTGACACCGTAGACACACTTGATGGAAACGGCATCCAGATGGCGGTCATCCTTCTTTTCCTTCATCATGAGATAAAGGCGGGTGACCTGCTCCAGAGTCTTATCGGGAATTTCATTGAACTGCTTGGTCGTGGCCAGGATCTCCTTCTTCGTGGCATCCACCAGCTCTTGGGGGAAGGAGGCCATCTTGGTGGGGGTATCCAAGGTGTTGTAATCCTCAATATCCACGCCCAGCTTATCATAGGCCAGAGTCTTATTGTAGGCGCAGGAATAGAGGCCCATGTCCGCATAGCCAAAGAGGCCGATCCTGCTGTGACGGACTGCCTTTACCGCACCGGCGACCCGGATGAAGCGCTCCACATCCGCGACTCTTCTGGGTTCATCGGGCTTTTCATTAACCAGGCAATAGTTGAAGCCCATTTCCTTCAAAGCGGGAATGATCGCCGTGGTGCCGGCAGTGGCAGCAGGAGCGAAGAGACGGCCGTTCTCGGTGTAGCCGCCGATGCCCCAAACCAAAATGGGCTTATCCTTGTGGTCGATCAGCGTACGCATGACATAAGGGGTGATATGCCAGGAAACATAGTTGACGATGATGGCATCAAAAACCAGGTCCTTGACATCCTCATGGACCTTGTCTGCGGAAAGATCTTCCATGATGGTTCCCTCATAGACCACATCCGCCAGAGGAATGCTGCGGACAGCTTTGCGGACGCTGTCAATGGCTGCGCCCAGCTTATCCTGGGGATACTGAGCATCGCCGACGCTTAAAATAATGACTTTCGTTTTTTCTGTTTTCATTTTTCACTTTCTCCTTCATTTGAGATGCCGTCATAAATGCGGCGGAAAAAATAGCTGTTGATCAGCGCAAGGCCGGAAAAGCCGAACAAAAACCAAAAGACGCTGGAAAGGATCGCAAAATAAGGGGCAAAGAGCAGAAGGGCCGCGGGCGCCCAGGTCAAGGCTGTGACGAGAATCGCCGTCAGGGGATGGCTGAGGGCCAGAATAAGCGCATTCTTCAGGCTGCCGAAAACCGTGTTCTCAAATCTTGCCTGCAGGGGAAAAACCCAGGAAGTCGCCAGAAGCAAAAGAACGGCTATGATCCCATATGCCAGCGTGATCACGAAGGGAAAATCCTGCGGGTGGGCCCCCATGATCTCCGTTCCGTACCAGAGGAAATAGCCAAGGAGCAGGGCAAGCAGCCATACAGCCGTGGATTTTCGGAAGTTTTGACGGAAGGCTGCAAAAAACTCCTTCACAATGGGGCCTTCCTCATTCCGGGCCATTTTCAGCGTCACCGTATAGAGCGCCGCCGCAGAGGTCCCAAGGGTAAGGACGGGAAGAGAGGCAAGCAGGAAGCAGAGATTCAGAAGGAAGAGATTGCCCACAAAGGCGAAGGCCTTCATGAGAGGGCTCTCCGGATTAAACAGTCTCATGCTTTACTTGATGGCACCCATGCTCATGCCGTTGACAATGCTCTTCTGAAGGAAGATATAAACAAGGATGGCGGGAAGGGCAGCCAGAACAAGACCGGCGAACTGGAAGGGCGGGTTGCCCGTAAAACGGCCGATCAGGGCATTCAGAGCCACCATAACCGTTCTCTTATCCATGGACTTCAGCATAATCATGGGCGTGAAGAGGTCATTCCAGGAATTGATAAAGAAGAAAATGATGGTCAGGGAAATGGCCGGCCAGCCCATGGGGATCACCACATTGCGGAGACGGCCGAGGAAGCCGCAGCCGTCAATGGTGGCAGCCTCAATGATCTCATCGGGGATACCCTTAAACTGAGCCGTCATGAGCATGACCGTTTCCGGCAGGAACATGGCCACATTCGCCACCACAACGCCCGTCCAGTTATTGACCAGCCCGACCTTGGCAAAATTGATATACATGGGGATCATGGTGACCTGCGCGGGCACAAAGAGGGTCACCAGGAAAGCAAGGTAAATCTTGCTGTGGCCGGGGAATTTGATCTTGGCAAAGGCATAGGAGGCAAGGGTACCCGCAATAATCAGAACGACCACAGTGAAGAAGGAGACAATAAAGGAGTTCCGGAGAAGCTTGATGATCTGGAACTGGGTGATCATGGCCGTGAAGTTCTGCCACTTGGGGTTTGCCAGGTTAAAGAGCCTAAAGGGGCTGATATAGTACTCGGAAAGCTCCTTCAAGCTGTTATTGAACATATAGAAAATAGGATAGAGGAAGGAAATGGCCAGCGCCAGCAGCACCAAGAAAATCAAGCTGCGGCCAATGACAGAAGCTATGCTTTTACTTTTCATATCATCAACCCCACTTTTCTTCCGCTTTATCCGAGATCTTCATCTCAATGGCGGTGATCACCAGCACAACGAGAAGAAGGATCATGGAGACCGCACAGGCATAGCCCAGCTGGCTGCCGCTTTCAAAGGCTTTATCATAAATGAAGTAGTCCAGCGTCATGGTCTCATAGCCGGGACCGCCGCCTGTCATGGAGTATATCAAGGAGAACATATTGGTTAATGTCCAGATAACCGCCATGACAATGCAGTAAGAAATGACACTGACAATCATAGGGAGTACGATTTTAAAGGTCCGTGCAAAGAAGCCGGCGCCATCTAACTTGGCGGCTTCAAATACAGAGGTATCAATGGAGGACATGCCTCCCAGAATAACGATCGTCTGCCAACCGATGGAGTACCAGGTGATACAGAAGACCATGACGGGCAGAGCAGTCTCCCGGTTCAGAAGCCAGTCGCAGGCGAGGTTGCCCAGGCCGATGTTGGTCAGCAAGGCATTGATCGGGCCCTCCAGACCGAACATGGTCTTGAAAAGATAGCCCAAGATAACCAGAGAAATAATCTGCGGTACATAGAAAATCGCGCGGAAAGCCTGCCATCCGGGAACATGCTCATAGAGAAGAACTGCCACGATCAGGCCAATAATGACCTGAAGGGGAACAGAGATGAGCAGGTACATATTGTTCTTGAAAAGATTCATGAACATGCCGGAGGAGAAGAGATTGATGTAGTTCTTAAATCCGACATTATCATTCTTAAAGAGGCCGTCCCAATTGGTAAAGCTCTTAAAGAAGACAGAAACAATGGGCCAAGCCCGAACGAGAATCAAAAAGAGCATGGCAGGAAGGATGCAAAGATAGGCGATCTTTGCCTTCCTGATTTCATTCGGAGTATAGCCCTTAAAGAGTCCCTTTTCTTTTCCTAAGGTTCTTTCCATTTTTTGCTCCTTAAAACCTCATGGGCGGTTTCCCGCCCATGAGACAGATTGCGGTATAAAAGAGATTACTTTGCGTCAGCAACATCCTTATCCAGGAGAGCACCGAAGTCTTCCACTGTCATCTTGCCGGCCAGGACGGAGGGCAGGAGATCATAGAAGTCACCGCTCATGGAAGGATAGAGGGAGTTATCAACCCAGTAGATAACATTGGCAGACATCTCAACCAACTTAGCGGAGTTGGAGCCGTCAGCATAGCCGAGATCATCAGCGGTGATGTCCTTACGGGTAGGAACCTTCTTCTGAACCTGCAGGAAGTTCAGCATCTCTTCCTTGGAATCCATGAAGGAGATGAACTTGACAGCCAGCTCGGGGTTCTTGGAAGCCTTGGAAACAACGAAGCACTGGCCGGGGCCGCCGATGGTGCCGCCGGTAGTCTGAGCCTCGGGGAGATCGGGAGGCATCAGGAGGCCGACATTTTCAGCGCCCAGAGCAGCCTCTGCGTCACCGACGACGGAGGATTCCTGAGGCATCATGGCAACCTTACCCTGGCAGAACTTGTTGAAGGAGTCAGCGCAGGTCAGGCAGTCAGCATTCAGATAGCCATTGTCCAGAGTGGACTTGTAGTAGTTGAAAGCAGCAAGGAAGCCGGGGTCATCCGCGAACTTGGTATCGCCTTCGCAGTCGGAGATGATTCTGTCATAACCGGAAACGGAAACCCACCAGTAGTTGCCGATGTAGCAGCCGAACCAGGGGAAGCCTTCATCCTGAGCCAGGGCCTGATAGCCATGGTCGGTGATGGTCTGCATAGCAGCGTCGAATTCCTCGGTGGTCTTGGGAGGATTGTTGTCAAAGTCAAGGCCGCACTCTTCGATGATGGCGCGGTTGTAGAGGAAATAGCAAACCTGGTTATCAGCAGTAGGATAGCCCAGAATTGCGCCGGTGGTGGGGGAAGTCACAGCATCCCAGCCGACGATCTTTTCCTTATCCTCTGCGGGGATATACTGGGTGATGTCCAGAAGAACGTCTTCCATAGCGTAGATGTTCTGGCCGGTCCAGAGGTTCGCAATGTCAGGGGCAGTGCCTGCAAGGGAGTCAGCCTTGAAGGTCTGGTGGGCAACTTCGGTATCGGACTGAACGATCAGTTCAACTTCAACACCGGGGTTGGCTTCTTCGAAGCGCTTGATAGCCTGGGTAATGTACCACTGGTCCTGAGGGAGCTCATTTTCAGCGGGAGCGATGTAGGAGTCGTTACCGTTGATCCAGATGGTGAGCTTCTGCTTGTCGTTCGCTTTGCCGCAGCCGGTGCAGGTCAGGCAAATGCCGAGCAGCATGACAGAAGCAAGCAGGATAGCAACTACTTTCTTCATTTTGAGAATTCCTCCATAAAATTTACTTGCAACACATATGCAGATATGTTAGTATAAGTTCTGCAAAGTATTGCTAAGTTCTGTTCGGATTATAGCCTTTTCTTTGAAAAAGTGCAAGGGATAATGTGCTTTTCGTCTATATATACAAGGAAATCTTCTGCAATTTATGCAAAACAGCCAAAGGCGCGGGATAACTTGTATTAAGATATGTTGAAACAAGGAGTCAAAATGGCAGAAATGCGGGAATTTGACCGGAATTCTTCAATTCCGATCTATAAACAGCTGGCAGAGGAAATCAAGGGAAAAATCGAACGCGGCGAACTCCGGCCGGGAGAAAAGCTGGCCAGCGAAGCGCAGATGCTGCAGTATTACGATGTGGGCAGGCTCACGCTCCGGAATGCCCTTTCTCTCCTGAAAGAGGAGGGCTATCTGGAGAAGGCCCAGGGGAAGGGCAGCTTTGTAGCGGAGCGGCGCAGCCGGGGAAACGCCCTGAATATTGAAGTTCTCCTGGACATGAGCGACACCTATTTCATGCCCTATTACATCCGGGGAATCTCCGATGTCCTCTCCAAAAACCATTCCAATTTCATTATCAATGACACGGGCGACAGCACGGAAACCCTCTGCACCCTGTTGGAGAAGATCTCTCTTCACGGTGCCGCAGGCATCATTTTCCAATACACCCGTTTTGGAGAAAGCCCGGGCTATGAGAACCGCCTCCGAAGCATTATTGATTCCCTTTCCCGCCAGAAGATCCCCGTCATTATCCTGGACGGAAAGCTGGAGGGCTCCGACGCGGCCTGCATCGTGGAAGCGGAGGAAGAAGGCGGCTTTCTGGCAGCGGAGCATCTGGCTGCCTTCGGGCACAAAAACCTGGCCTTCCTCAGCATGGATACCCACAGGGATTCCCTTTTCCGGCTCAAAGGCTTCAAAAAAGGGCTGGACCTTTTCGGTCTCCCCGCTCCCCGGGTCATCCCCACCAACCGAGCCTGGGAGGAAGATCTTCTGCAAGCTGTCTCAGAGGGCGTGACGGGCATCTTTGCTTTCAATGACGATGCCGCATTCAAGTGCGTGATGATGCTGAAAAAAGCGGGCTATCGGGTCCCGGAGGATGTTTCCGTCATCGGTTATGATGATTCCCATCTCGCTCTTTCCTGTGATCCGCCCCTCTCTTCTCTCATCCATCCAAAGGAAAAAATCGGCAGCAGAGCCGCCGAAGAAATGCTGAAAATGATCCAGAATCCCCAGTACTGTCCGAAAGAGATTCGTTTTGACACAAAAATTATGATAAGAAATTCCTGCTGCCGGCCAAAGGAGGGAAAATAGCATGGTAGAGTATCTGACTTTTGATGTGGGCACCACCGCCATCAAGACCTGTATTTTTGACGAAAAGCTCAAAATGCTCTCCAAATATTCGGATGAATATGACCTCATCACCCAAGGAGATGCGGTCGAATTGGACCCGGAAACCTACTGGGAAACCATGAAGCGGGCTGTGAAACGCACGGCAGAAAAGCATGACCTTTCTACCCTGAAAGCCATCTGCCTCACCACCCAGGGGGAAACCATGATCCCCGTTGACGCAGGCGGAAATGCCCTCAGCAATGCCGTGGTCTGGCTGGACCAAAGGGCAAAAAAACAGGCAGAGGAAATTCAGGCTGTTCTTAATGGAATGGGTGAAAAAATTCTCTTCCAAACCACCGGTCTTCCCGAAATGAACGGCTACACGCCCCTTGCCAAATATCTCTGGTTCAAGGAGGAACAGCCGGAGATCTATGATAAAACCGACAAGCTTCTTCTGCTGGAGGACTATTTGATCTTCCGGCTGACCGGGAAAAAAGTCAGCGAGAAATCCCTTCTGACCTCCACTGCCTGGTTTGACATCCGGAGAGACTGCTATTGGTCCGAGCTTCTCCAGAAGCTGGGGCTCTCCGAGGAAAAACTCCCCGATGCTTTGGATTGCGGAAAAACGGTAGGGCCCGTCAGTCCTGCTTCCGCAAAAGAACTGGGCCTGCCCGGGGATGCTCTGGTGGTCACCGGTGCCATGGACCAAATCGCAGCAGCTATCGGCGGCGGCGGTCTGAAGGACAGTATCGTTACCGCTACCGTGGGCACAGCCATGGTCATGACCTCCGCAGTTCCCGAAAAAAATGCGTTCCGGGATGACGCCATGACTGTCTATCGGGGCTTCCGAAAAGGGCAGTATGTTCTTCTTCCCTTCACCAACACTGCCGGGGTCGTCTTCAAATGGCTGAAGGACACCGTGTTCACGGAATTTGCGGCCGCCTGCAAGGATTCCGGAAAGGATGTCTATACCGAGCTCTGCGAAATGGCAAAGGATGTCCCCGCCGGAGCAAACGGCGTGACTCTGCTCCCCTATTTTGCGGGCTCTACGCGGCCGAGAAACTATCCGGATGCCAAGGGTGTGTTTTTCGGGCTGCAGATCGGTTCGGACCGGAAGGTCCTCGTTCGTGCCACACTGGAATCCATCGGCAATATGATCCGGGAGAACCTGGAGATGCTGAAGGGTCTTGGCGCCGAGGCGGAAAAAATGCAGTTCTTCGGCGGCGGCTCCAAAAATCCCATCTGGAACCAAATCATTGCCGATATCTCTCAGGTCACCCTGGTCAAGCCCGAAGAGGAAGAATGCGGCTCCCTGGGCGCTGCCATCTTAGCTTCCTTCGGCATCGGTGCCTCTGACAGCGTGGAAAGCGCTCAGGACTGCAACCCCGCCAGACTGACAGTTCAGCCGGATCCCTCCATGAAAGAAATCTATGACCGGTCTTACGACCGTTATCAAGCACTTTTTGACAAGGCAGGTGAGCTCTTTTAATGGATTGGGGAAGAATTCTCAATATTATTTTCTTTATCTTTGCCATCATAGGCGCCGGGGATTATTTCCTGGATAACAAATTCGGTCTGGGCAAGGAATTCGAGCGAGGCCTGCGCACCGCAGGCACCCTGATACTCTGCATGGTGGGCTTTATGACGATCGCTCCTGCCGTGGGTAAGGTGCTGGGTCCCTATATTTCCCCCTTCTTTGTGAAAATCGGAGCAGACCCCTCCCTCTTCGCCGGCATTCTTCTTTCCGTTGACTGCGGCGGAGCCGTTACTGCAAAAGAACTGGCTCTGACAGAGGACGCCTATATCCTGAACGGCTTTCTGGTGGCCTCCATGTTCGGCAGCGCTTTGAACGGTAATATTCCTCTTTCCGTGGCTATAATCAAACCCGAACGCAGAAGATATGTGCTTTTCGGGCTGGCCATCGGTATCATCTCCATTCCCGTCGGCTGCCTGGTGGGCGGCATTCTGGCCGGGATGTCCCCCAGGGTCCTTTGGGGAAATCTCCTTCCCCTTTTTATCCTCTCCGTGATCCTGACAAGCTCCATTATTCTCTTCTCCCGGGTTCTGGAAAAAATACTGAAGGTCTTCGGGAAAGCCATGGTGCTGATCTGCCTCCTCGGCCTCATGGTCTGCGCCGCCCGGGAGCTCTGCGGAATAAACTTTCCCATTGAGGGGCAGCCCTTCTCGGAAACTATGGATACCGTCGGAAAAATCGTTCTCTGCCTCTGCGGTGTCTTCCCCATGCTGGGCGTCATCCTGAACTGGCTGCGGAAGCCCATTTCCAGAATCGCAGAGAAGACGGGAACCTCCGTGCTGGATATCAAATGCCTTCTCATGAATCTTGTGAACTGTTTCTCCAG
>JAZUFG010000094.1:0-4288 GCA_045640565.1 Oscillospiraceae bacterium
AGGTCATTGCCATGAATGAAAAGCTGTCCTTCAGAAATGCCTGCAGAGAAGATATCCCCCTGATCCTGCAGTTCATCCGGGATCTCGCCGAATATGAAAAAATGTCCGATCAGGTCGTTGCCGACGAGCAAACTCTGGAAAATTGGATCTTTGATAAAGAAAAGGCCGAGGTCATTTTTGCCCTTGAGGACGGAAAAGAGGTCGGCTTCGCCCTCTTCTTCCACAATTTTTCCACATTCCTCGGCCGTGCGGGGATCTACCTGGAGGATCTGTATGTCAAACCGGATCACCGCGGAAAAGGCTACGGCAAAGCGATCCTGAAAAAGCTGGCCTCCATTGCCATGGAACGGGGCTGCGGCCGCCTGGAGTGGTGGTGCCTGAACTGGAATCAGCCAAGCATTGATTTCTATCTCTCCTTAGGCGCTGAACCCATGTCCGACTGGACCGTCTACCGCATTGCCGGAGACACATTGGAAAAACTCGCACAGGCGTAATAAAAGCTGCGGCGGCAGGGAAAATTCCCTGCCGCCGCGCTTCATATTCCGGATCCTGTTTCTTTCAGATATCCGCGTCCACATCCACGGAAAGACGCTTCTTCTCCCAGCTTTTGCTGACGCTGTCAAAGAGTCCGGACAGCATCGCCATGGCAACGGAGAAAGCAGTCAGATCATTTTTCTCTTCAAGGGCTGCCCGGTTTTCATCGGAAAGCTCGTCCGTCTCAACATGAAGCCGGACCTGAAGCTGGTCATAACGAACGGTAAAATGCAGCTTTGCCTCAGGCGAGATCTCATAGATGCCTTCGCAGAGGGCATTCAGAGCCAGCTGCAGCTTCCGAAGAAGTGTTCTGTCGGCTGCCCATTCCCGGCAGACATCCTCCAGTTTCTTATCCAGCAGCTCCAGATCCTCCGGGCCGACACCGGTCACAAAGGTGAAGGTCTTTTTCGTCCCGATCCGCCCCAAAAGGGTGGTCAGGAGCAGGACGCAGACGCCCATTACCATGGGGGTCGCCAGTACATTTCGGACATTTTCCGGCATAAAGTCATAGAGCCCGGGAATCAGGGTCGACGCGGAAGCGCCCACACTCAGGAAAATGGTGAAAATTCTGCGGTCATCCAGAACGCGGGCGGCAAGGGTGGAAAAGCCCCCGGCCATAATATAGCACATGCTGTAGATCAGGACCGCCCCCAGGACCGGAGAAGGAATCATGCAGAGGACCCCTGCGATGCCGGGGAAGAAGGAGACCGCCATCAGCATTGCTCCCGCAAGGTAGGCCACGGCCCGGCTGGTAATGCCGGCAGCTCCCGCGATGCCTATATTGGTCGTTGCCGTGGATTGGGGCAAACCGCCGATCAAAGCGGGAAGCATCGTGCCAAGGGAACCGCCCCGGATACCGCGCTCAATAGAGTGCCAATCCGGCTTTTTACGGCCCGGATCGTTTGCCGTCTGGCAGGCAGAAAAATCGCCGATATTATCCACGACCGCTGCCAGTGAAATAATGCCAAAGGGAGCAATCATGCGGGCATCAAAAGCAAAAGAGAACTCCGGATATATCGGCAGGCCCACAGCAGACTTCTCGGAGAGCTCCGCAAGGGAGGAAAGATCAAAAATGCCGACGGCAATGGAGAGTATATAGCCAAAGACGATCCCGGCAAGACCGGTATAGGGCTTGAGCGGTTTCAGGAAAAGCGCACAGGCCAGCATAAAAAGGAGGGTGCACCCGGCCACGATCAGGCAGCGGTAATCATAGATCCCCGCCGCATCCGCCGCACCCAAAAAATACTTAAACCCCGTGGGAACCAAATTGATCCCGAGGATGAAGACCATGGTACCGGTAACCTCAGGCGGGAAAAGCTTGCGCATTCTGAAGGAGAATGACCCCATCACGAAGCGCAGAATACAGCCGAAAACCGTCATGCCCAAAACCAAGGGAACGCCGCCGAGCTCGGCGGCAAGGACACAGGCAGAAATGGCAGCAGTATCACAGGTGGAAACGGACTGATAACCGGAGCCGAACACCTTTCCCGGAATTGTCTGCAGAATCGTGGCAATGCCCATTGCAAAGAAGGCCGCTGCAAGCAAGGCGGAGGAATAGGTCAGGTCCAATCCTGCTGCCCTGGCAACAGCTACCGGCACGGACATGCCCAAGGAGAGGGCCAGCAGCGTATGCTGCAGGGCAGAGAGGATCAGCGCCGCCGGAGGGGGCGTTTGATCTGCCGCATACAAAACTTTGCTCTTGCCGGAAAAAGCCTTTTCATCGGAGTTATTTGCCAAAGAAATCAGTCCTTTCCATGATGGATAGAAAAACGGCGGTCAAAGAAAGCCGCCGGATAAAGGGCTTTACAGCATGAATGAAACGGGAAGCGTTTTATTCTTCCCTTATTATCATAGTGCATAATCCGGATAAACTCAACCCGGAATTGCTATTTCGTATCTCTGCCGATCCCTCAAAACACTGCACCGGCTCCCCATCACGGGAAGCCGGTGCTTTTTATGCGGAACAAAGCGGGCGCTCAGCCCTCCGGGCAGAAAGCCCAGCCATAGGTCGCAAGGCCATAGATAAAGACAAAGAGGATAATGGCAGGGGCAATAATTCCGAAAATTACCCGCATCCATTTGGCAACTTTCAGGCCCTTGCCTGCGTTAGCCTCAGCCAGGAATTCCGTCCAACCCATGCCGATTTTGCCCCAGGAAACGAAGAGCAGCATGGCAATGGCGCCGAGGGGCTGGCAGATCTTTTCCACGATCATGCTCCAGAAATCCAGGAAACCGAAGCCGGGGCCGTCTTCAGCGAAGTAGAAGATGTTGCGGAACACGCTTCCGCCGAGAGCCATGGGGATGGAAAGCGCGATAATGCCGGCGCCGAGAATCCAGCAGCCCTTCTTCCGGCTCCAGCCGGTCAATTCTCTCACCGCTGCAAGGATGTTCTCCAGAACCGCAAAAACAGTGGACATGGAAGCGAAAATCATGAAGAGGAAGAAGAGAGAACCCAATATCCGGCCGGCAAAGCCCATATTGTTGAAAAGGTTTGCCATGGTGGTGAAAAGAAGCTCGGGACCGGGAATCTGGATGCCGTCGGAATAGGTATAAACAACAGGGAAAATAATGAAGCCTGCAAGCAGAGCCGCCAGAGTATCCAATGCCACAACATTGACGGATTCGCCCAGGAGGGAACGCTCCTTGCCGATGTAGCTGCCAAAGATAGCCATGGAACCCATGCCCAAGCTCAGGCTGAAGAAGGACTGATTCAGTGCCTTGATGAAGGTCATCGGCGTTACCACCGAGAAATCGGGCTTCAGATAAAAGCTGAGGCCGGCCTTCGCGCCGGGAAGGGTGCAGACATAAATGGCAAGGACGATCATCAGGAAGAAAAGGCCAACCATCAGGTTCTTTGTAACAGACTCCAAGCCCTTCTGCAGATCAAAGGAAAGAATAAAGAAGCCCAGAACAACAACAAGGATCATAAAGCCCACTGCAACCGGGATATTGCCGTAGGTTCCGCTGAAGGAAAGATCTCCGGATTTTCCGGTGAGGAACTTGATGAAATAGTACCAGATAAAGCCGGAAATCGTGGTATAGAAAGCCATCAGGGCAATATTACCAACCAAACCGAGAACACCGAAGACTCCCCATTTCTGGCCGGGTTTTTCCAGCTTTTTCCACATTCTGACGGGGCTGACCTGCGCCTTTCTGCCGATGGTGAACTCTGCTACCATAACGGGAAGCCCGACGATGATGCAGCAAAGCAGGTAAATGAGGACAAATGCACCGCCGCCGCTGATACTGGTTCTCCAGGGGAAGGTCCAAACATTTCCAAGGCCGATCGCGCAGCCGGCGCTGATCAGTATGAAGCCTAAACGGCTTTTCAGTTTTTCTCTCTGTTCCATAGGAATCCTTTCTTTCAAGCTTACGCTTTTCGAAAAATACTTCAGACTATACGGCATGATACTACTGCATAGGCCAAATGATGTCAAGCTTTTTTTGCCTTTTTCCGCCTTCCATCCCCGCCCCCTTGTTTTTTTCTTCTTTCTGCGCTATACTCTCCGGGAAAAGAAAAAGAAAGGAGGCTCCATAGATCATGCTGAAAAACGGGAGTTTAGGGGAGATCCGGAACGGAGACTGGGCCCATCTCAGCCCGGAAGAAAAAAAGCGCAGGCTATTTGAACAGCAAAAAGAGCTTCTGGACACCTTCCTCTCTCATGGGGCAATTTCTCCTGCCCAATATCAAAAAAGTCTTGGGGACCTGACCGTAAAAATGGGATACGAAAAATAAATCCGTTCTTCCCGGCGC
>JAZUFG010000095.1:0-67530 GCA_045640565.1 Oscillospiraceae bacterium
TTCAGCAGAAGAGATCCACAAAGCTGAATGTCCGGCAGTCCACCAGACCTCTGTTGGTGAGTCTCAGTTCGGGCAGGCAGGCCAGAGGAACAAGAGCCATGGTCATATAGGGCGATTCAATCGTGCAGCCCATTTCCTTCCAGGCAATGTCAAGCTTGGCCACGAGATCTGCCATCTCATAGGTGGAAAGGTCATTCATCAGTCCGGCAATCGGCAGAGGAACTACGGCAAGAACTTTCCCGTCTGCAACGGCGCACATTCCGCCGCCGCACGCGATCAGGGTATTCGCTGCCAGGGCCATATCCTCATCATTTGTGCCGGCCACAAGCAGATTATGCGCATCATGGGCCACGGTCTGTGCCATGGCGCCCTTCTTGAAGCCAAAGCCCTTGAGGAAGCCGAGGCCCTTTGTGCCGGTGGCATGGTGGCGCTCGAAGACTGCCATTTTCATCACATCCTGTGCTGTGTCTGCCTCCACATATCCGTTCGTGACCTTCAGATCCAGGATGCGTTCATAGTTGCCAACACGCTCGGGAATAATCTCAATTACCCGGGTCTTGACGCTGTCACCTGCGCCCTTGGGAGCGGCGATCTTAAAGCTTTCCGCAGTAATGGTCTCTCCCACATGCATGGTGTTCAGCACGCAGTCAGGAAGCTTGGCGGGGGGTAATTCAACCGTCATTTTTCCGTTTTCTGCAACGGTGTCGCCGTCAATTATCGTGCGGGTGATACGGATATCCTTAAGATCCTTGAAGAAAACGATATCTGCGCACTTTCCGGGGGTGATACTGCCCATCTCATGATCCATGCGGAAGCAGGTGGCGGTATTGATCGTGACAAACTGAATGGCTTTGATGGGATCCAGCCCGGCCTCAATGGCTCTGCGTACAATATTGTCCAGGTGTCCGTAGTGGATCAGCGTATCCGAATGGGAATCATCCGAAACCATGCAGCAGAAACGGTCGTCGATTTTATTCTCCAGAACTGCCTTGATGATTACGGGCAGATCATGCCATGCAGAACCGTACCGCATGAGAGCATACATGCCGTGGCGCATTTTCTCCAGAACATCCTCCGGCCGGGTGGACTCGTGGCAGCAGCGGGCGCCGGTAGCAATATAGGCATTGAGACCCGGCCCGGTTTCGGGAATGGAATAGTGACCGGTAATAATATTATCGGATTTGAGGGTTTCCGCAAGTTCTCCGTGGATGTTTTTCTCGCCGTTGATGACATTGGGGAAGCTCATCATTTCGCCCAGGCCCATGATGCCGTCCCAGGTCATCATTTCCTTGATTTCAGCAGGACCGATGGCAGAGCCGGTATCTTCAAAACCGGCCACAGCGGGAACACAGGAAGGAGCATTGGACATTGCCTTGAGAGGAGTACGCTTTGCGTCCTCAATCATGAATTTCACACCGTCTAATCCGCAGACATTGCAGATTTCATGGGGATCCATGAAAATGCCCGTGGTGCCGCAGGGAATGACGGCTTTGCCGTACTCGCCCACCGTCATCAAAGAGGACTCTACATGGATATGGCCATCCAAAAAGCCCGGCGCAATATACTGCCCGTCGGCTTCGATCACCTTGGTCTTCGGGCCTATGCAGTGGGCTGCATCTCCCACCAGGGCGATGCGCCCCTCGGCAATTGCCACATCGATGCCCTCTTGGATTTCGGCGGTGCAGACATTGACAAGACGGGCACCGCGGATGACTGTGTCCGCTTTTTCGATGCCCATCGCCACCTTGGCCAAGGTCTGTGTGACTTCATAGAGCGGTTTCTTGCAGAATTTGTTCAGCATGATTTTCCTCCTTGTTTCCCTTTTCTGAGAGAGTTTTGTGCTGTCGCCGAAAGAAAAAACAGCAGACCCCTGCCGAGGGTTCTGCTGCCAACAAAAGCAGTGACGGGAGACAGAAAACTGCCCTCGCCAAAACCAATAGTCGTGATTGTTCGGCATCACGGTAGAAACATCCGGGCCGTCTATCCGGATCTATATTGGCAACAGTTTGCGTTATTTTAGCATGTTGTCGGACAATATACAAGACGCCAATTGCCAATATTATTTCAAAAACGGCAAGGCGCAGTGTCCTTTCACCGTAGAAGAGAGGCATCCGACTGCGTGCCGGATGCCTCTCTTTTCTTGGGAGCGAATTTTTAAGGAAGGACGTTTCCGTCTTTGTCGTAGTATTTCAGAGTAACCACTTTGCTTGCACAGTCAATGCTTGCCACCAGGCACTTTCCCTGGACCTTTCCGGCACCAACGGCATAATCACTGTCGCTCATGCAGCCGGCGGAAGCATAGGTGAATTTGATGGAGATATCCCCGCCCTTGCTGGGGATGGAGCCCGTAATGACCCGGTCATAGTTATGCTCGCAGGAATGGGCATCCGTGTGGTTATGCCCCCAGATGAAATAGAGATCCCGGCCGTCTGCATACTTGTTCAGAAGATTGACGACCTTCTTTGCATTGGTGATCGTCCGCTCACTCGTTGCGTGGAGAGGATAGTGTGAAATGATGAAGACGGGCTTTGTTTTGCTTGCTTTCTTCAGGAAGGATTCCAGCTTGTTGACGGAAGCACTGTCAAAGAGCTCAAAGGTGCTGGAAGCCCCGAAGCAGAAAATGTCATAGCTGTCTCCGGAAACGACCTTGCCCCGGTTTCTCTCGATTCGTTTTGCCGTGGAATTGAGGGTGAGGGCCAGATCTCCGTTGAGCCAGTCGTGATTTCCCGCCACGAATATGCCCTTGCTCTTGACATAAGCGGAATGATCCACTGCATCCAGCACGGGCTTGACCCGGTCCCAGTAGTCCCGCAGGTAGGATTTATATCCGGCGTAATCGCCGAGGCCTGCGGCGGTTTCTAAAAGGTCGTTTTCTTTCTTCGCCACGTTTTCAAGCAAAGCGCTCAGGCGCTTTGCGGAAGCATTGTCGCCGGTGTTGTGGGCATCTGAGAAAAAGACAAGGGTATCTTTGCCTGCATCGTCCGTTACAGCGCTGCCTGCAAAGGCCGCGGGGATGAAGGTCAGAACTGCGCAGAGGACAAGCAGCAGGGCGATACATTTTTTCATAGGGGAAGCCTCCGATATTTTTTATGAGGTTATTCTATCACAGTTTCATAGGAAAAGAAAGGGCGAATAAGGGCAGACGGGGGAAACTCCCCTCTTGCAATCCTGCGGAACTGTGCTATACTCCGGTTGAGAATAAACTGCAAAAGGACAGGTTAGAATTGCCATGGAAATGATGATCGACTGCGACGGAAACAGAGTTCATGTCAAGCTGGACATTCCGGAAGAAAAAAAAGAGACCATGCCCATCCTGGTCATTTTTCCGGGGCTTACCGGTCATATAGAGGAGCCGCATATTCTTGCCGCCGCCGAAACGGCAAATGCCTGCGGCTATGCTGCTCTGCGTGCGGAGCTCTTCGGCCACGGAGAAAGCGGGGGAGAATTCCGCCGTCACAATCTGCTGATTTGGATGCAGCAGGCCATGCGGGTCATTGACTATGCCCGGAGTCTTCCCTTTTGCGGAAAGATTTGGGTTTCCGGCCACTCCCAAGGTGGCTTGGCGGCTGTCCTTGCCGCCGGCTTGATGGCGGACAGGGTCGCAGGAGCCATCCCCATGTCGCCTGCCCTCAATATCTGGGATGGGGCACGGAAGGGTTCTCTCTTCGGCCATGATTTTGATCCGGAGCATATTCCGGAAACCTTTCCCTGCGGAAGCGGTGTCAGCGGAGATTATCTCCGGGCTGCCCGGCTCCTGCCTGTGGAAGAGGCGGTGGCTCTTTTGAAAAAGCCGGTCCTGATCATCCACGGAACAGAGGATGAAACGGTCCCCTATGACTGGGCCCTCTGGCTGCGGGAGCGCTATGCGGACGCAGAGCTTGTGGGCATTGAGGGGGATGACCATTGCTATCATTTGCATCTGGATCAGGTCCTTTATTCCCTTTCAGCTTTCCTGAAAAAGCATCTTTGAGGGCGCGGCACTATCCACTAGAGCAGGCCGATGAGCTGCAGACTGTCATTTTTCTCCCCGGGGGTGAAAACGGTGTCCTTGAAGAGCCCGGAAAATTCGCCTGCAAAGGGATTTTTGCCGTTTCCTTTCCAAAGAACAGAAAGGTTTGCCGTGTCCTCCCGAGCGGAGTATTCAAAGAGAAAATGGATATGGGGAACTGCCGACTCCCCTGTACATAAGCCCGTGCAGATTTTCCGCATGACGGAGACTGCACGGTCAATTTTTTGCGGCTCCATCTGATAGTTGCGGCCAAAGACTTCCATTTTGGAGGAAAGACTGATCAGATCCATGGTTTTTGCTTCCACACGCTCATATACCACCTGCATTTGCTGGATAAAGAGCCGGGTGCGATTCCGCTTCGGATGGTCAAAAATTTCCTCCGGGCTTCCGTCCTCGTAGATTCCGCCCTGGTCCATATAAAAGACCCGGTTGCTGATTTCTCTCGCGAAGCGCATTTCATGGGTGACGATCATCATCGTCAGTCCGCGCTTTGCCAAGTCCCGGATGACAGCCATGACCTCGCCCACCATTGTGGGGTCCAGGGCAGATGTGGGCTCATCAAAAAAGATAATTTCCGGCTCCATGGCCAAAGCCCTTGCGATGGCAACTCTTTGCTTTTGGCCGCCTGAAAGTTCATCCGGGAAAGAATCGGCTCTGTTGGCAAGACCGACCTGGTCCAGAAGCTCCATTGCCTTCTTTTCAGCCTCTTCCCGACTTTTCTTTAAAATGTCCATGGGAGCGGCGATGATATTTTCCAGCACGTTCATGTGGGGGAAGAGATTAAAGGACTGAAAAACCATTCCCATTTTCTGCCGAATTTTATTGATGTCGCAGGATTTGTCCGTAATGCAGGTATCTCCGATGTAAATCTCCCCCGATGTGGGCTTTTCCAGCAGATTCAGGCAGCGGATCAGTGTGGATTTCCCGGTACCGGAGGGACCGATCACAGCAATAATATCGCCGTCATTGATGCTTGTGCAAACATCCTGCAAAGGCGTTCCTTTTTCATATTCCTTGCGCAAATGGTTGATGCGTATCATGCCCGTTCTCCTCGTATCCTTTTTTTAAAGACCCAAAAAACCAACTGTTTTACCTATGCTTCGGAATGATTCTCTTTTGAAGCAAACGGAAGCACGCAGCTACGCTGATCGTAAGTGCAAAATAGCAGACCGTTACAGCCAAAAGAGGGAAAATAGCGATAAAAGTATTGTTTCGGATGATATCCGCCATTTTTGTCAGGTCATTCACGGCAATATATCCGACAATGGATGTGGATTTAATCGTGAAAATGATTTCCTCGGAATAGAGCGGGAGAAAAAGATTCATGGCTTGGGGGAGTATGATTTTGAAAAGCGCCTTGCTTTTGCTGTACCCCAGGGCGTAGGCAGCCTCGCTCTGTCCGATATCGACGGCATCCACGGTCCTGGTGAGATTCTGCTCCACAAAAGAGGCAAAAATGCAGGAAAAACCGATGACCGAAACAAAAGAACCGCTGACAGCGCTGCTGCCGAAAACCGTGTAATAGAGCAGCATCAAAAGGACCAATACAGGCGTTCCGTGCAGGATAAAGGCAGAGATGCGGCTGATGCCTTTAAAGACTCCGGACACCCAGCGGATATCGGACTCTTTTCCGAAGAATATTGCGAGTCCCAAAATAGAGCCGAAGATCACCGTCAGGGAACTGATCAGCAGGGTAGTCAGCAGACCGGAAAGAATCAGCTTCCAGCGGTCTTGCTGGATGATCGTTCGGTCAAAGGAAGTGGCAATTTTTGAGAAAAAGTCTTCGTCGCTTCTATCGTAGGTGACCATAACGACTCTCGCCGTCATATAGGGATCACTGAAGTTCACACTTTTTTTCCGTTCGGCGGTCATATAAAGTCCGCCGCAGACCAGATCGTATTTTTCTCCGGCAAGTCCGGCAAGGCCGGATGCAAAGGGAACGTCAGAATAAAGGGGTCTATAGCCATAGCGTTCGCAGAAGAGGTAGAAAATTTCCATCTCCATACCGGCCGGCTGGTTATTCAAAAGATACACAAAAGGTTTTCTGGTGGTATCGATGGCGACATTCAGAGGGGTCGGATTGTCATAGAGGTCCGGCGGGAACAGGGTCTGTTCCGGCTCAGTCGCGCCGTACCATTTTTCGATCATTTCATCCATGGAGCCATTGCTGCGCAGCTCGTCCAGCAGGGTATTCATCTGCTGCTGCAGCTTATCGCCGCTCTTATTCTTTTGAAAGCCAAAGCCAAGCTCCACGCTGTATTCGGGCACATCCTCCGATTTCAGCCTGCTGTCCGTGCGCTGGACCGCGTTGAAGGAAGCCTCATCCAGCATAAAAGCATCGATTTTTTCCTGCTTGACACACTGAAACAAGTCAGCAAAGGTGTTATAGTAGTCGATTTTGGCATCCGGAAAAAGGGTTCGGGAATACCCGTCGTAGAGAGAGCCCGTTACAACACCGAGCCTGGAATCGTTATAGGATTTTTTCTCACTTTCCGCCGGTGATTTGCTGCAGGCTGAAAAGAACAGAAGAAAAACCGATAATGCCGCGGCCCAAACCCATTTTTTTCTCATAATCTTGCAATCTCCTTTAGATGAAGCTCCGGGGCTTCCGCTGTAAATGCACATTCCTATACAGTATACCATCTTTTGGCCTGAATGCCAAAATTTTTTTCCTTGTCACAAAAGAAAAACTGTCCTCCCGATAGGATGTATTCCGCAGAAAGAGCAAGGTTCCGGCGGTCATTCTGCGGAAGCCTTGCTCTTCTTTTCTCTTTCGGGCAGCTTACGGGGCTGTCTCTTCGCCGGAGGCAAGGATAGTCTTGCGCTCTTTATCCGCTCTTCGAAGCAGGATCTCAAAGACGAGGGCTATGACAGCCAAAAGGACAGCATAAAGGATGAAAACCGTCCGGTAGGAGTGGTCCGGGGAGCTGTCAAACATCAGGTCCGTGAGAGGCGCTCCGATGGCATGCCCGGCGGTATTGAAAGCAACGACCATGCCCATGATCTTTGCATAGGACTTGTCGCCAAACATGTCGGCAGCAATCAGGGGCAGCATGATATTTTCCAGCGGCAGGGCAAAGGAGATGGCGGTTGCGCCGACTGCAGCCAGCACAGGCGTTGCAGCGCTGGAAACTGCCAGGAGAAAAATGGAAATCGCCCCAATGATCTCGCAGAAGAAGAGGGTGATCTTCAGGCCGAACTTATCAAAGCAGAAGCCTGCCAGAATCTTTGCACAGGCAAGGGTCAGCCCGTGGAAGCTCCATACATTGGTCACGAAAACGGGGTCCAGTCCGATGTCCTTCAGGTGCGCGACGGTATGGCCGCTGGCAGCCTGAACGGAAATGCCGATCATGAGCACACAGAGGGCCATGATCCAGAAATAAGGTCTCCTTTTGGTCTCATCATAGGAAATACCGACCCATTTTCGGGCCCGCTTCGGCTGCTTCTTTTTTCCTGTCGGCAGTTCCCTGCTGCCGGAATAATTCTTCGGTTCATCCCGGAAAAAGAGCAGCGCCAGCAGGGCTACGCCCGCCAGGACAGCAGCCGTCACTAAATATGCCTTGCGGTATCCGAACCTTCCACCGTCGATCATGGGAGAGATGATCTGAGCAGCAACAGCCACACCGAGCCCGTTGGCTGCCATGACGATTCCCATGACGGTGCCGACATGTTCCGTGAACCACTTGCCGATCACGAAGCCCACCACCGTGGTGGTACACCAGGCAATACCGACTCCGAGGAAAATTCCGGCAAGATAGAAAACGAAAAGATGTGTCCCGAAAGCATAGAGCATGCAGGAGACGATCAGTGCGGCAAAGCCGGAAAGGATCATCTTTTTCGGTCCCATTTTTGCAATCTGGACGCCGAAGAAGAGATTCAAAACAGCTGTGGTGATATAGCGAAAGCTATCGCTGATGGAAAAAAGACGGCGTTCGATACCGAGAGCTTCGGTGATCGCCTTCAGATAGAGACTCTTATTGCCGCTGCAGAAACCCAAGGATGTGGCCACCATCAGAAAGCTGATTACGGCAATGACCCACTTATAAGCAGATTGGGATTGTTTTTCTTCCATATTCTTCCCCTTCTCCATGCGCCCGTTATTATCATGCGTAGGGAATAAACTGCCGGGCGGCTGATTCAGCGGGCATTATTATAGCACCTGAACGGGAATTTTAGAATGCTTTTCTTTCTTTTTTTAAGAGAAATACAATTTGAGGATTCCGGGAATGATTGAGGATAGTTCCTCCTTCCCTTGCTGATTGATATCCGGGGGCGGTTTTGCTATAATTAGATAGAAATTAACCCTTATTGGAGAGAATTATGCGTAAGAATTACAGCGGCAGGCGCAGAACGCCGGTCTTCTTATATGTTCTGGCCACGCTTTTCCTTTTGGTGAGCTGCTTCAGCTGCAGGCAGGATGCGCCGGAGCTTCCGGAAGAGGGGGCGGAACAGACCGCAGAACAGGCGGCAGAGGCGGCAGAGGAAGAACTTGCTCCCGAGGAAGAGCCGGAGGAAACGCCGGAGCTTCCGGAGAAGGAAGAAGAGCCGAAGCAGCCTGCTCAGGAGAGCAAGCCCGCCGAGAGTAAGCCTGCTCCCAAGCCTGTCAAGCCGGAGGAGACGGAGCCTGAACATGAGCCCAAAGGAGAGGAAAACCTGGAAATTCACATGCTGGATGTGGGCCAGGGCCTCTGCGTTCTCATGATCTCGGACCAAGAGGCTGTTCTCTATGACGGGGGCGGCAGATCCTCCTCCGGAAAGGTTGTCAGCTATGTCCGGAGAGTCTTGGAGGAAAAGGGAATCGGAAGTATTCGCTATATGGTCAGTTCGCACTACGATGAGGACCATATTGCCGGACAGGTCGGTATTCTGAACACTTTGAGCGTGGAATCCGTGATTCGCGGAAACTACGGCTCAGATACAAAGATATACAGTTCCTACATCGATAAACTGGCCGCCCGGGCAGCGAACAGCATCTATCCCGGTATGGCAGACAGTTATTCCTTCGGGAGCTGCCGGATGACCGTCGTTGGGCCGACCCGGGAATACACGAATGATAATAACAGGAGTATTTGCATGAAGGTCTTCTGCGGGGACTTCACCTGCCTTCTCTGCGGAGATGCGGAAAAAGACGCAGAAGCGGACATGATCGCAGAGGGCGTGAATCTGGATGCGGACCTTCTCTTTGTGGCCCATCATGGGAGCGCCAATTCCTCCTCGCCGGAGTTTTTGGAGGCGGTCTCTCCCTCCTATGCCCTGCTGAGCGTGGGAGAGAATAGCTACGGACACCCCGCAGCAGAGACGATGCAGAATCTGGAGGCCACGGGCTGTCAGCTTTGGAGGACAGATCTGCAGGGAGATATTCTTTGCACTGTGGGGCAGGAAGTAACTTTCTCCGTGGAAGCCTGCAGCGATTTCAGCGGAATAGAAAGCAATATCACAAAGGAGGCCGCAGCACCGGCAGAAGAGACCGGGGAGGAAATCTCCGGAGAGCCGGCGGAGGTCCGATTTATCTGCAACACAAAAACCTATAAGATTCATCGGCCAAACTGCTCCTCTGTCGGAGATATGAAGGAAGAAAACAAGTTCTATACCGATTTGAGCTATACAGATCTATTAAAAATGGGATATGCGGGCTGCAAGAAATGCAATCCGAGGTGAGGAAAGTCTCCCGGCACACGCCGGGAGACTTTTTCCGTGTGAAGAAGGCAGGGTTACGGGAGCTTTGGCAAACCTGCCGCTTTTTCACGGATATTTTCGGAATTATTTGGCTATTTTTCCCTCCGAATTTTTCAGACAAAGCCTTGTTTTTTCGGCCTTCCTATGGTATATTTGGTTTTTCTTTTTTTGATGAATCAATTCACGTGTGGAGGAGGTCACAGGATGGAAAGAACAGTGGATAATCTGAAACTGATGATTCGGGCCGGGCGCGGGAAAATACCCTCAAATAAGGTCATCAAGGGTGGGATCCTGGTCAATGTCATGTCCAAGGAAGTCTATCCCGCCGATATCGCAATCTATCAGGATATGATCGTGGCTGTCGGTGATGTATCCGATTATATCGGGCCGGAAACAGAGATTATTGATGCGAACGGATGCTATCTCACTCCCGGCATGATCGATGGGCACATTCACAGCGAGTGCAGCAAGCTCAGCATCACCAGCTACGCAAAGGCGGTCGTTCCCCGCGGAACTACCAGCATGATTTCCGGCTTGGACGAGTATATCTCCGTATCCGGCCTGGAAGGTCTGAAAGAGATTTTCGCAGAGGTGAAGAAGAGCCCACTGAAGGTTTTCTGGGGCGCACCTTACAAGACCCCCTATACGATCCCCCAGTCTACAGTTGCATATAATTTCACGAAGGAAACCCATCAGGAAGTGCAGAAATGGTCTGAGTGCTTCGGCGTGTGGGAGACCGTCCGTGAGTTCCTGCAGGAAGAAGATGAAGATACGCTAGGTGCAATCGCCGAAGCTTATAAGAATCGTCTTCCTGTTTTTGGTTGCGCACCCATGGCCGTTGGCAACGATCTGAACGGCTATCTTTGCGGCGGTGTCCGTTTGGACCACGAGAGCTACTCCCATGAGGAGGTCGTGGAAAAGATGCGGAAGGGCATGCATATGCTGATCCGTGAATCCTGCGTCACCAAGTTCCTGGAAGAAAACATCCGCGCGGTCACAGAGGTCAATCCCTATTTTGCCCGCCGGGTCAGCTTCTGCACTGACGATGTGACGGCTTCGGATATCATGTCCATCGGCCATTTGGACAATGTGGTGCGGAAGGCTATCAAGTGCGGTGTGGAACCCATTACCGCTATTCAGATGGCTACCATCAACAGCGCCGAGGCTTATCGGATTGACCACTTGGTGGGCTCTATCTGCCCCGGCCGGATCGCGGATATTCTCTTTGTGGATGACCTGAATGCTTTTCATGTGCTTAAGGTCATGACCAACGGCAAGATGGTCGCCGAGGATCAAAAGATATCCTACGACCTGCAGGCTCCTGAGAGAAGCAGCGTCCTGAAAGGCGAGCTGAAATGTGCCCTGACCACAAAGGAAGATTTTGAGTTTAAGGCTTCTATTCAGAACGGTGAGGCCGATGTTCTTACCATGGATGTGAAGGGCCCCTTCGTCCGCAAAAGGAGAGATGTGACCCTGCAGGTCAAGGACGGTGTCGTTCTGCCGGATCCCGAGCAGGATGTTGCACTGGCTGCAGTTCTGGAGCGTTTCGGCAGAAACGGCAATAAGTCCCTGGGCTTCTGCTCCGGCTGGAAGCTGAAGAAGGGCGCCATGGCTTCCAGTGCGGCTCCCGATGACAACAATATTGTTGTCATGGGTGTGAACGCAGAGGATATGTCCCTGGCTGTCAACACACTTATTAAAAGAGGCGGCGGACAGGTCGTTGTTGCTGACGGCGAGATCGTGGAATTCCTGGCCCTGCCGGTTGGCGGCATTGTCAGCGATGAGGAGCCCGAAATCGTTGCTCAGAAAGAAAAGAAGATTGATGCGGCTTGCCGCAGCCTGGGCTCCGATCTTCCGGACCCCATGATGTATATGTTCTTCCTGCCCATTACTGCTATTCCCGACTATGCCCTGACTGATGTCGGGCCGGTGGATTATGTGAATCTGAAGATTTATGATCCGATACTGAAGGTCCGCGAAAAGTAAGAAATTTTCTCTTTTCCGCAATCTGATGATAGCTATGGAGAGCGCAATGATGGAACCGATTTTAGAAATGCGAAATATCTGCAAATCCTTTGGGTCAAAGGTTGCCAATCAGAATATTGATCTGAAGGTGTACCCGGGCGAGATTCACGCAATTCTGGGAGAAAACGGTGCCGGAAAGAGCACCCTGATGAATATCCTTTTGGGTATTTACAAGCCGAATTCAGGCGAAATTTACTATAAAGGGGAGCGAGTAAATATCCGTTCTCCCAAGAATGCCGTAGAGTTGGGAATCGGCATGGTGCATCAGCACTTTCACCTGATTCCTACCCTGACGGCGGCCGAGAATGTCTTTCTCTACACTCCCGAATGCAGGACCTTCCTGAAAAAGAAGGAGATGGAGGATGCCATCCGGGACTGCTCCGCAAAATTCCGTTTGGATGTGGATCCTGCTGCCAAGGTATGGCAGCTTTCCGTTGGGGAACAGCAGCGAATCGAAATCATCAAACTTCTCTACCGCGGGGCGGATATTCTGATTTTGGATGAGCCCTCTGCAGTTCTGACCGCCAAGGAGTCCGAGGATATGTTCAAAATCCTCCGGTCCATGGCGGAAAACGGAAAGAGCGTAGTGGTCATTTCTCACAAGATCAACGAGGTCATGCAGTTTGCGGACCGCATTACCGTGCTGAAATCCGGAAAGGTGGAGGACAGTATGGTCGCTTCCGATGCCACAGTGGATCGGCTGACAAAGGCCATCGTGGGGGATCGGAAATTTGAGCAGAAGCAGAAGGAGCAAGTCGGCGAACTGGGCGAGCCGGTGCTGGAGCTTGAAAAGCTCTGCGCCAAGAGTGATAAAAATGTGGACGCCCTGAAGGATGTGAGCTTCCAGGTCCGTGCGGGAGAGCTTTTCGGTATCGCAGGAGTGGCCGGAAACGGTCAGAAGGAGCTTGCGGAGGTGATAGCCGGTCTGCGTAAGGCGGTTTCCGGTAAAGTCATCCTTTTCGGAGAGGATATCACCGAGCTTCCTATTCGGAAACGAATCGAGAAAAAAATGGCATTTATCCCGGAGGATCGGCTCCATATGGGTCTGGTTCCGGAGATGACCATGGATGAAAACCGAATTCTGAAGGAATTCCGGGATCCGAAGTATGTAAAAAAAGGTTTCCTTCGGAAGAAAGTGATCTCAGATACCGTGGATGCTGAGATTCTTCGCCATGAGATCAAAGTGGTGGGGAAGGACGCACCCGTTTCGCTGATGTCCGGAGGCAATCAGCAGAAGCTGATCATTGCAAGAGAGATCGGGGGAGAACCCAAGCTGATCATCGCAGCCTATCCCTCCCGGGGCTTGGATATGGGCGCGGCAGAGGCGGTTCGTGAGATCCTTTTGGAGCAGTGCCGGAAGGGAGCTGCCGTCCTCTTGATTTCCGAAGAGCTGGAGGAGCTCTTCCAGATGTCAGACCGTCTGGGTGTCCTTTGTGACGGAAAGATGATGGCGATCCTGGACCGAAAGGATGCAGATTATGATGTGGTCGGAAGATTGATGGCGGGTGAAGCGTATGAAGGTTAGATTTGAAAAAAGAGAAAAACCGTCGGCTCTGCGTACCCTGGTCATTACCCTCTTCTGCGTTCTTTTAGCCCTGCTTTTCTGCGGGATCATCATCGGAGCGTCGGGTTTTAATCCCCTGGAGGTCTATCAGGCCATGTTTTCCAAGTCTTTCTTCTCCCTGAAGGGCGTGCAGAAAATGCTGACGGGCTGCTTGCCCCTGCTCTTCTGCAGCCTGGGTGTGGCTCTGACCTTCAAGATGAATCTGAACAATATCGGCGCGGAAGGCCAATATGCTGTCGGCGTGATTGCCGGCGGTGCCTTCGTGCTTTATGGGCCCGAGATCGAGGGAGTGGCAGGTCTGGTCCTCCTGGCGCTCTGCTGCTTTCTTGGAGGTGCCCTTTGGGCATTCCTTTCCGCGGTTCCCAAGGCTCTTTGGGATGTGAACGAGAGTATTACCACGCTGATGATGAACTATATTGCTCTGATTATTCTGACCTATCTCTGCCAGGGACCTTGGAAAATGAAGGGGCAGAATGTCTCTCAGACAGAGCGGATCCCCGAAGGTCTGGACCTGCCGAGTCTGACTCTGGGAAGCTTGGAGATCAGCGTAGGCATCCTGATCGGTATTGCCGCAGCGGTGGTGATCTTTATTATTTATAAGAACACCTCTGCCGGCTATCAGCTCTCCGTCATCAGCAACAGCATCAGATCTGCCCAATATGCGGGCATCAATATAAAAAAAAGTATTCTGGCAGTACTGTCTTTCAGCGGCGGCTTGGCGGGCCTGGCGGGATTTGCTCAGTATTCCGGCGTTACCCACAGAATCATGGAGGGGATGCCCAACGGGGCGGGCTACACGGCTATTGTTATTGCCTATTTGAGTCGGCTGAATCCTCTGGTTATCGTGCCGGTTTCCGTTCTTTTTGCAGGTTTGCAGAACAGCACGGTTTATGTGCAGACGATGGGAGTATCCTCGCGTGTCGCCTATATGATGCAGGGTGCCATCATGCTCTTTGTCATTGCCGGGGAGTTTTTCCAGAACTATACGGTAGTTATTCGGAAGGGGGATGCAAAATGACCTTAGTGATTGCGCTCCTTTCGGGAGCAGTGGTTTATGCTGTTTCTGTCCTGTATGCCGGGTTGGGTGAGCTTTTCACCGAACGGGCCGGCGTGATGAATCTGGGCGTTGAGGGCATTATGCTGATGGGGGCCGTAACAGGAGCTTTGGCTGCCTATAACAGCCGCAGTCTTCCCCTGGCCTTGCTCCTGGTGCTCCTGGCGGGAGCTGCCTTGGGCCTGATTTTTGCCTTCATCACCGTGACCCTCCAGTCGGACCAGACAGTCTGCGGTATGGCTATGCTGGTTTTCGGAACGGGTCTCAGCGGTTATATCGGGAAGAACATCGCCAGCAAGCCCATCAACCTGAAGTTTGAAGCCCTGGCAATTCCCGGCCTTTCCGAGATTCCCGTCATCGGTCCCGTACTCTTCCGTCAGAATATTCTGGTCTATGCCATGTATCTGCTTTTGCCTCTGGCGGCTGTCTATATCTATAAAACCCGCTGGGGTCTGAAGCTTCGGGCTTTGGGCGAAAATCCCGCGGTGTTGGACGCGGCAGGGGAAAATGTCTTTGCCATGCGTTACGGATATATCATTCTCGGGACAGTGCTGATGGCTCTCAGCGGAGCATTTGTTTCCCTGGCACAGGCAAATGTCTGGCAGGATAACATGACCGCAGGAAAGGGCTGGATTGCCTTTGCACTGGTTTCCTTTGCGGTTTGGGATCCGGCAAAGCTGGCTCTGGGAGCACTTCTCTTTGGTTTTATCCTGAATCTGGGAAGCAATTTGCAGCTTTATATTCCGAGTATTCCCACGGAAGTTTATGCCATGATGCCCTATCTGGTAATTATTCTTGCCTTTATTCTTTCCACCGGAAATTTCCGAAAGAAACGCACGGATCAGCCGGCAATGCTTGCAAAGCCCTATGACCGTGAAAGCCGTTGAATGCTCCGCTTCGGCCCTTCGAAGTGTTGCAGATAAAAATTTTTATGTCTTATAGGAGGACAAAAAGATGAAGAAGAAAGTAATTGGAATCGCGCTCGCAGCAGCTATGGTCATGGGTCTTGCCAGCGGCTGCGGAAGCAAAGCTGTCAGCGAAAACAAGGCTGAACCCGAAGCTGTCGAGAGCGCAAAAGAAAGCACGGATATCTCCGCCATCACCGTTGCAGAAGTTCATTATTCCGTTGTTGAAGACGGCGGTTGGGCTCAGGCAATGCATGAAGGTCTGATGACTGCCTGCAAAGAGCTTGGCATGGATACCGAAAAGCAGGTTCTGACCTATGAAGAGGTCGCAGAAGAGGATACTGCCTTAATCGAAGCTACCGTTGAGGAAGCTGTTGAGAACGGCGCCAAGGTTATCTTCGGCTGCTCTGCCGGTTATGTTACCATCTTCTCTGAACTGGCCGATAAATACCCCGATGTTGTCTTTGCTCAGCAGGGCAATGATGTTTATGACAACATTGTTGAAATGCAGATTCGCGGCTATGAAGGCGAATTCCTGGCAGGTTACCTCTCCGGCCTGATGAACGAAGGTTCCAATGATTTCGGCTTCTGCGCTTCCATGCTGGGCGACGCCTCTGTCCGTACTGCTTTGAACGGCTACACCCTGGGTGTCAGATATGCAAACCCCAATGCAACCGTCAATGTTGTGGAAGCCAACTCCTGGTATGATTACGATATCGAAGCTGCCAATGCCGAGTCCCTGATCAACAAGGGGATCCTCTACATGGGTATGGAAGCTTCCTCCCCCGCTATCCCCGAGAAGTGCCAGGAAAAGGGCGCTTACTGCATCGGCTATAACATCGATATGCAGGCTAACGCTCCTAAGGCTGTCCTGACCTCCTTCTGCTGGAACTGGGCTCCCATCTTTAAGGACATCATCGAAAAGACTGCAAACGGAACCATCAGTGTTTCTGCCAACTACTATGAGGGCGGCGAGTGCTCTGCTATTGCTCCTATCAATGCGGACATTGTTCCTCAGGAAATCATTGACAAGGTGGAAGCTGTCAAGGCTGATCTGCTGAACGGTTCTCTGGAAGTTTACGGCGGCGAGCTGAAGGACAACAAGGGCAATGTTCTTGTTGCTGCCGGCGCAAGCATGGAAGATGACGCTATCCTGGCTCAGGAGTTCTATGTGGACGGCGTTGTCGGTGTTACCTTTGAATAATCCGATTCTATAGACGAATTCCTCTCAGGGTCCGGCCAATGCCGGGCCCTGTTTTTTATGCAAAAACCGAATAGGAAAATATGCTCTCATTCAAGAGCAGGCAGAAAGGCAGGAATAATCAGAAGAGGGCATTTGAAATTGGGGGAAGTGAGCCTTCCTTTCGCATATTCGGGTGTATATCTTGACAGGAAAACAGCTTTTCGCTATAATGGTACAGTGACCAAATGGTCACACCGTGGATGATCTCTTTGTGTTTCCATTGTTTTTCTCCCAAATACCGTAATTAAAAGCCTGTAAGTCGCACAAAATTCCCTTGATGAAAGCCCTGAAAAAGCTATAATGAGGGCAGATAAGAAAGTTGATTTTGATCCCGGGATGGCATACAATATCGGGGAAGAAAAAAACGGGGGAAGGGAAAAAATGACGGATTATACGGCGGAATACTTCATTGAAAATCTAAAAATGCAGCCCCACCCGGAGGGCGGCTGGTTTTATGAAAACCTATACGGAACAAAGACCCTCGCCGATTTCGGAGGCACAGACGGGCACGGTTATGAGGGGAAGGAACGGCTCCTCTGGAACAGCATATTATTCCTGCTGAAAGAGGGAGAAATTTCTCACCTGCACCGTTTGCAGAGCGATGAGACCTGGTTCTATCACTTTGGTCAGGCCCTGACGCTTTATGCCATTTCTCCGGAAGGAGATCTGACGGTTTCCAAGCTAGGTCCGAATCTGGCAGAGGGGGAAGCACTTCAGGTCCTTATTCCCGCCGGGACCGTTTTCGGAGCAAAAATGGAAGAGGGGAATTTTTCCCTGGTGGGCTGTGTGTGCTGCCCCAACTTCCGCTATGAAGAGTTTGAACTTCTTTCTCGGGAAGAACTGCTGAAGGATTTCCCGGAGCATAAGGACTTGATCTGCGCTTTGACAGAATAAAGAAAAGGGGTATTTCCATGAAGCTTGTAACCTTTAATATTGCCTTTGCCAGCGACCCGAATTGGGACGGAATCAATAACTTCCGGCACAGATTGGGTGTCATTCTCTATAATCTTCTGGCGGAAAAGCCGGATATTCTCTGCCTGCAGGAGGTTCGGGAGTATCAGTTCCAGCTCTTGAAGCCCTGCCTGAAGGGCACCGGATACAGTTTTATTTATAACCAGCGGGAGCAGGATTTGAGCGGTGAGGGCCTCATGCTTTGTGTGCGGGATGAGACTGCGGAAATCCGGACTCTGGAACGCTATTGGTTCTCGGAGACACCGGAGATCCCGGGGACCCGTTTCCCCCGCCAAACGGAATATACCAGGATCGGTCAGGAAGCGCTGATTCGCTATCTGCCCACGGGAGAATTCTTCCGGGTCTATAATAACCACTTTGAGTGCCGGAATCCCGAGGCATGTGCCCGCAGTATGGAGCTCCTTCTTTCCCGTCTTTCCGAAAAACAGAAAATCTATCCCTGCCGATTCTTTATCGTGGGTGATTTGAACTCTTTGGAGGATTCGGAGGCCATTCGTTATGCCAATGAATTCCGGGAATTCCCCGTTGTGGATGTTTCCACAGGCTTGGACTATACGGCCTTCAGCTTCCTGGATCCCGAAAATGTCCGCAGTAAGGTGGACTATATCTTTACGGATGAGAAGTCCGCAGCCCTGGTGAAGGATATGCATAAGTGGATGGATACGGAGAACGGCATTTGGCTCTCCGATCATTTCCCCGTGAGTGCGGTCTTTGACTTTTAGTTGATCTTTCCGGGAGGCACAGCATGAAAACACAAAAAAATATTTTGATTGCATTCCTCCTTAATTTTTCTTTTTCCGTTCTGGAATATTTCGGCGGCCTCTTTACAGGCAGTATAGCCATCATTTCGGATTCTGTTCATGATTTTGGAGATGCCCTCAGCATCGGGCTTTCCTATTTTTTGGAAAGAAAGAGCAAAAAGGGCCCGGATGAAAAATACAGCTACGGCTATGTTCGCTGGTCTGTTATGGGTGGACTCATCACCGTCTGCATTTTGACTGTCGGGTCTGTTTTGGTTTTGGTTCGGGCGGTTGGGCGCCTTCTGCACCCGGAGCCCGTTGACTATGGCGGCATGCTGATCTTTGCCGTGGTGGGGGTGGTCCTGAATTTCCTGGCGGCCTGGTTTACCCGGGAGGGAGATTCCATCAATCAGAAGGCTGTGAATCTTCATATGCTGGAAGATGTGCTTGGCTGGGCCGTGGTGCTTTTGGGCTCCGTCATTATGAAATTTACGGGCCTGGTTTGGATCGATCCGCTGATGTCCATCGGTGTTTCCCTCTTTATTCTCGTGGAGAGCTTGAAGAGCCTCCGGGATCTGGCGGATCTTTTCCTGGAAAAGGTTCCGCGGGGAATGTCCCCGGAGGAAATAAAGACCCATCTCAGGGAGATCAAAGGGGTTTTGGATGTGCATCATGTCCATCTTTGGAGCATGAACGGTTATGACTGCTTTGCCACGATGCATATCGTTGCAGAGGGTGAGGCAGAAGAGATCAAGCGGCAGGTTCGGGAAGAACTCGGGGAGCACGGAATCGCCCATGTCACCCTTGAGCTGGAAAAGCCCGGAGAGCTTTGCGGAGAAAGGGAATGCCGCACGGCTGAGAGCGCGGAACTTTCTGTCGGCCACCACCATCATCATTGAAATCAGGTATTGTATGGAAAAATCAAAGGTCATTCTTGTCCCCTGTGAGGACTATGAAGAAGAAAAGGTCTATGTGTCTATCCGAGACGGTTTGGATGCCCTGGGCGGGATCGGAGCCTTTGTAAAGGCAGAGGAAAGAGTTCTGGTGAAACCCAATTTTCTGAGTCCTGCAGAGGCGGAAAAGGCAATTACCACCCATCCTGCTGTGATCCGGGCAGTCTGCCGCCTTCTTTCCGAGAATGGAAATCAGTCGGTGACCCTGGGAGATTCTCCTGCCGCAGGGAGCTGCAGGACAGCGATTTCCCGGCTGGAACTGAAAGAAGAGGACCTTTTCGGAGCCAAAATCGGGGATATGTCCGAGGAGACAGAGTTTCCCTTCCCTGAGGGGCGGGTCTGCAGGCGCTTCCATTTCTGCAGAGAAGTCACGGAAGCAGATGCGATTATCGGCCTCTGCAAGATGAAGACCCATATGCTGGAGAGGGTCACGGGGGCGGTCAAGAATGCCTATGGCCTGATATGCGGTCCGCGAAAAGCAGCGGGCCATGTGAGCTATTCCACGGCGGTGAAGTTCGCAAAAATGTTGGCGGATATCCACCGGGCAACGCCTCAGCGCCTCCATATCATGGATGGTATTATTGCCATGGAAGGCAATGGCCCTGCTTCCGGAAATCCGAGAAAGATGGGGCTGCTTCTGATCTCCGCAGATCCGGTTGCTTTGGATACGGTCTTCTGCCGTCTTATTCATTTGCAGCCCCAGCTGGTCCCCACCAATCTGCAGGGAGAACTTGCGGGAATCGGGACCTTCCGGGAGAGCGAGATTGAAATCAAACTGGCAGAAAAAGGAAGGATCACGGATCTTTCCATAGAAGAAGCGGTTAAGCGCTTCGGCAAGGCGGATTTTGATGTCCGCCGGGATAAAGAGGCTTTTAATGTGCTGACGCTCTGGTCAAAGATCTCCGGGGGCAAGCGAAAGCCGAAGATCGACCCGGAGAAATGTATTCACTGCGGGATCTGCGTGGAGCACTGCCCCGTGGATGGAAAGGCAGTTTCCTTCCGGGACGGGAGGCAGGCAGCGCCTGTCTATGACTATCATAAATGTATCCGCTGCTATTGCTGCCAGGAGCTGTGCCCCCAAAAAGCAATTTCCGTAAAGTAATATCCGTATATTTTTGAAAGACAGAATCGAGGAGAAAGCGTATGCTGACAATCAATCACCTGACAAAGAGCTATGGCGAAAAAAAGGCAGTAGATGATTTAACACTGGCAATTCAGCCCGGCGAAATTTACGGCTTTATCGGCCATAACGGCGCCGGAAAAACCACAACCTTAAAGGCTGCCGTCGGCATTCTGAATTTTGATGCGGGCGAAATCCTGGTGGACGGTATTTCTATTCAGGAGGCCCCTCTGGAATGCAAGAAGAAACTCGCCTATATTCCGGATAATCCGGACCTCTACGATTTCATGTCCGGCATCAAATACCTCAATTTTGTGGGAGATATCTTCGGTGTACCTGCAGACCTTCGTAAGGAACGGATTCAAAAATATGCAGGACTCTTTGGCTTGACGGAGGAACTTTCTCAGCCTATTGCCAGCTATTCTCATGGCATGAAACAGAAGCTGGCGATCATCTCCGCCTGGATCCATGAACCCAAGCTGATCATTATGGACGAGCCCTTTGTGGGCTTGGATCCCAAGGCCTCCTTCGAGCTCAAGGGCATGATGCGGGAGCTCTGTGACAGGGGCGGCGCCATCTTCTTCTCCACCCACGTATTGGAGGTCGCGGAAAAGCTCTGCGATAAGATCGCCATTATCAAGGAGGGCAAGCTGATCCGCTCCGGCACCATGGAGGAGGTCAAGGGCGACGAGAGTCTGGAAGAAGTCTTCCTGGATTTGGAGGCGTGATCATGCTGAAAGTGTTGCTGAAGAAGCAGCTTGCGGAGGTTTTTCGGAGCTACTTCTATGATGCAAAAAAGAATAAAGCCCGGTCCAAGGCCGGGGTTATTGGCTGGTTTGTCTTTTTTGCCGTAATTATGGTCGGTGTCCTGGGAAGTATGTTCACCCTCATGGCCCTGGGGATTTGCGGGGCTTTGACTGCCGCCGGGATGGGCTGGCTCTATATCCTCCTCTTCTCGGGCATTTCCATTCTTCTGGGTGCCTTTGGCAGTGTGTTCAACACCTTCTCCGGCCTATACCTGGCCAAAGATAATGACCTCCTTCTTTCTATGCCGATCCCTGTGCAGGATATCATTATCTCCCGGCTGATGAACGTTTATATCATGGGGAGCCTCTATTCCACGGTGGCAATCCTGCCTGCCCTGATCGTCTATTGGGTCATCGCCGGCCTGAGCGCAGCAAGGCTCCTCTGCGGACTTCTGCTCATTCTGATGATCTCCGCAGTCGTTCTGGTCCTTTCCTGCCTGCTGGGCTGGTGTGTGGCAAAGATCAGCACGAAACTGAAGAGAAAGAGCTTCACTGCCGTGGCAGCGTCTCTGGCCTTCATCGGCATCTACTACTTCTTCTATTTCAAGGCCTCGGATCTGGTTTCGAACCTGCTTCAGAATATGGAGTTTTTCGGGGAAAAGATCAAAGGCGCAGCCTATGGCCTTTATCTCTTCGGCCGCGCGGGGACCGGGGAAATCGTTCCCGCCCTCCTGTGCCTGGCTTTTTGTCTCCTCCTGGTCCTTGCGACCTGGTTTATTTTGAAGAAGACCTTCCTCAACATTGCCACCTTCTCCGGCGGAAGCGCCAAGCTTTCCCGCAAAAAGGAGAAGATCCGGGAAAAGTCCCCCTTCCGGGCTCTCCTGGGGAAGGAGTTCGGCAAGCTGGCCTCCAGCGCCAACTACATGCTGAATTGCGGCCTGGGAGTCCTCTTCATTCCTGTTCTGGGCGTGGTCCTGCTGGTGAAGGGCAAGGGTCTGCTTGCCGCTCTGGAGGGAGTCTTCGGCGCAGGAAGCGACATCATTTTCCTCTTCTTCTGCGCTGCGATTTTGATGGCTTCCTCTATGATCGATACGGCAGCTCCCGCGGTTTCTCTGGAGGGCAGGAGCATTTGGATCCCCCAGTCTTTACCGGTGGAAGCAAAGACGGTCCTTCGGGCAAAATGGGCGGTTCAGGTCATTCTTTCCCTGCTCCCCACCATCTTCACCCTGATTTGCGGGCTCGTCATCCTGCATGGAAGCTGGGATATCAAGCTTCTGAGCGCGATTTTCTGCCTCCTCTTCCCTTTCTTTATGTCGGCTGTGAATTTATTTATGGGCATCAAAATGCCCAACCTGACCTGGACCAATGAGCTGGTTCCCATCAAGCAGAGCGCAGCCACGGCGATCGCCATCTTCGGCGTTTGGGTCATTGCCGTGGCCTTTGCGGGGATCTACTTTGTGATCGATCATTTTACGCCCTGCAATCTTTCCCTCTATCTGGGGGTTTGGATCCTTCTGCTTGCTGCCGCGACCTGGATCCTCCTCCGCTGGCTGGACAGCAAGGGGGCCAAGCGTTTTGCGGAGCTCTGATCTCATGATGAAAAAGCAAATCCTGCTCCTATTGGCGCTCGCTTCTTTTCCTTTCTTTCTCGCCTGTGAGGTCAGAAGAGATCCCCGTGTTTTCAGTCCGGATTGCCAAGAGCAATCCGGACATCCCTTAGAGCAGCAGGAAGGGGCAGAAGATCCGGAAAGGGCGGAAGAAACGGAGGATCCCGTTTGGGAAGAGCCGGCTTCTGAGGAAGCGGAGCCTGTCATGCCAGCCGAAGAGCTGGGAAAGACGCAGTTCCGCTTTTTCTCTCCCTATGGGAGAACGGAAAGAATCCCCGGCTATCTGGGTGAAGACCTCTACCGGGATTTTTGTGTTCTTGTGGATGCACTTTATGCAGGGGAGGAGTCTGCAGAGCTGCGCAGCTGCAGATCTTCGGAAGATTTTGAAAAAATTGAAAATTGCGTGAAGCTGGTTTTCCTGCCCAAGGATTTCCTGCGGGACAAGGATTTTTTAACCGTTACTCCCTTCAATTTTGCAGAGGAGAGCGGGGAGGTTCGAATCTGCTATTGCTGGCAGGATGACAGCCTGACGGAAGAGGAGCTTCCCTGTAAGAGCAAGGAAGACTATCTCCGGGAAATTGAGAATTTCCGGGCAGCAGTTGAAGGGATCCTGATAGATTGCGGAGCGGAAAATGCCTCCCCGGAGGAGCTTGCAAAAGCTCTGTTTGACTGGGAATCTTCAACCCTTTATTATGAGATCGACCGGAATGACAGTCCCTTCACGGCCCTTCAGAATCACAGAGCCTATTGCTCCATTTATGCCGGACTCTATCAGTTTCTCTGCGAGGAAGCGGGGATCCCCTGCCTGACCTGCAGCGGGGTCACCGGTGATGTCGGCGTGAGATGGGGCGACCATGAGTGGAATATCATCTGTCTGAATGGGGAATTCTATCATGTGGACTGCACTTATCAAGGGTACGATCACTATGCGGACGGCTATTTCTTCGGAATGTCGGATGCCATTTGCTCCCGGCTGGGCCATGGAGAAATATCCGATTTTTCCGGAACAGATCTTCTGGGGCAGGCGCTTCCGCTCTGTGAGGACTGCCGCTTGGATGCCCGATACCGTCCGCAGTTATTAGAAGAGGAATGAAAATATGCTTTATTCCCATACAGTTTTTGCCGAGTTTGTGGACCGGCCCAACCGCTTTATTGCCCATGTAAAAATAGGCGGAAAGGAAGAAACTGTCCATGTGAAAAATACCGGACGCTGCAGAGAACTGCTGATCCCCGGAAGAAAAGTGGTCCTGCAGAAGGGAGAGAATCCCGCAAGAAAGACTCCGTATGATTTGATCGCCGTGGAGAAGCCCGGCCTGGGCTGGGTGAATATCGACAGTCAGGTTCCCAATGCTTTGGTAAAGGAGTGGCTTGAGGAACGGCCGGATCCCTTTGCGGATTGGACCCTTCTGCGGCCGGAAAAAGTCTATGGAGATTCCCGGGTGGATTTCTACCTGGAAGCGCCCGGAAGAAAAGTGCTCCTTGAGGTGAAGGGCTGCACCCTGGAGCTGGAAGGAAAGGGATATTTCCCGGATGCGCCCACGGAGCGAGGAGCCAAGCACCTGCGGGAGCTGAAGGCTGCCCGAAGGGAGGGCTATGAGGCATACCTGGCCTTTGTGATCACTATGCCGGGAATCGAAAAAGTGGAGGCAAACCGGGCGACAGATCCCCGATTTGCCGATGCCTTAGAGGAGGCAAAAGCGGCGGGGGTGAGGGTCCTTTTCCTTCCCTGTGAGGTCGGGGCGGATTCTCTCCGAATTATCGGAACAGCCCTCGCAGGGCAGGAATAAAGCTTGCTATTTTCCCCCTTCCGTGTTATAGTTGCCGCAGTGCAATAGCGCCGAAGAAGCCTTCGGCAGGAAAGGAAAAAGAGATATGAAACCTTTAGCTTCTTGTGTGGACGGGGTTCAGAATTCCCCTATCCGCAAGCTTTTTAACAAGGCTGCAGGATTGAAGGATGTAATCCCCTTTACTGTGGGTGAGCCGGACTTTAACACTCCGGGATATATCGTCGATGCAGCAATTGCTGCTCTCAAGGACGGGAAATGCCACCATTATCCCCCCAACGCAGGCTATGATTTTCTTCGGGCTGCCGTTACCAAGGAAACGGAAAAGACCCACGGCCTGAAATTCCCGGATCCTATCAAGTGCGCCATGATTACCTGCGGCGGCATGGAGGCCCTTTCTCTGGCCTTCCATGTGATCGTAGATCCCGGAGATGAGGTCATTCTGGGGGATCCCTGCTATGTCAACTACCGGGGTATGTGCGCCATCCAGCACGCAAAGGCGGTGTTCGTTCCCTGCTATGCCAAGGACGGTTTTGCCTTTGACATCGAATCTCTGAAGAAGGCCATCACCCCCAAGACCAAGGCCATCGTGCTCAACAGTCCCATGAATCCTACCGGCGGCGTGGCCAATCCGGAAAGACTGAAGGAAATTGCCAAAATCTGCATAGAGAATGACCTCTATGTTTTCTCGGACGAGGTTTATCAGGCTCTCACCTACGAGGACAATAAATTTGTTTCCATCGCCACCCTGCCCGGTATGCAGGAACGGACGATCATCATTAACTCCTTCTCCAAAAAGTACGCTATGTGCGGATGGAGAGTGGGCTATGCCATGGCAAGAGAGGACATCGTGGATGCCATGAGCCGCTTCCAGGAGAACATCGCTTCCGGCGTTAACGGAACTGCCCAGTATGCGGCTTTGGCCGCGCTGGAAGGTCCCCAGGATGATTTTGAGGAGATGCTTCGCCAATATACGGTCCGCCGCAACTTGGTGGTAGAGGGCTTCAACAAAATTCCCGGCCTCAAGTGCTTTGCGCCCCAGGGAACCTTCTATGCTTTCATTGATGTCAGCGGAACGGGCATGACCGGCGGCGAATTTGCCGAGGACCTGATTGAAAAGGCCCGGGTCATTGTAGTCCCCGGAGACGGATTCGGCGACGAAGGAAAGAAATATGTACGGCTGGTCTTTGCCACCTCCGAAGAGCGTATTCGTGAGGGCATCCGCCGGATCGGAAAGTATATGGAGGAAAGAAGCAAATGAATGTCAGCGAGCTTGTAAAAAATGTCGGTATCGTCCCTGCTATTGCCATTGACAGCGCCGAGCAGGCAATTCCCCTTGCCAATGCCCTGAAGGAGGGCGGGATTCCCATTGCCGAAATCACCTTCCGGACGGCTGCAGGCCAGGAATCCATCCGTCGGGTCGCTAAGGAATGCCCCGAGGTCCTCGTAGGCGCAGGCACCGTCCTCACGGTGAAACAGGCCGAAGAAGCCCTGGCAGCCGGTGCCAAGTTCATCGTTTCCCCCGGCTATTTTGACGATGTTGTGAATTTCTGCGTGGAGCGGGATGTTCCCGTTTTCCCCGGCTGCTGCAATGCCTCCGATCTTACCAAGGCAGTCAATGCGGGCCTGAAGGTGGTAAAGTTCTTCCCTGCCGAACAGAACGGCGGTGTTGCCGGCGTAAAGGCTCTGGCACCTGTCTTCCCTCTGGACTTCCTGCCCACCGGCGGTGTCAACCAGAAGAATATGATGGATTATCTTTCCTTCAACCGGGTTCATGCTGTAGGCGGCACCTGGATGGTCAAGAAGGATATGATCAATGCCGGCGAGTTTGAAAAGATTACCTCTATTTGCAAGGATGCCGTAAAGACCCTTCTCGGCCTGAGCATTGCCCATGTGGGTATCAACTGCGAAAATGCCGAAGAAGCCGAAAAGACAGCAAAGACGATCTGTGCGCTTTTTGATTTTGACTACAAGGCCGGTAATTCCTCCGATTTCGCGGGTACGGCAGTGGAATGCATGAAGAGCCCCTTCCTGGGAAGCAAGGGCCATATCGCCATCGGAACCAACTCTGTGGACCGGGCTGTTTATCACTTGAGCCGCAGAGGCATCGAGTTTGATGAGAGCACCCGCAAGGTAGACGCCAAGGGCGCTTCAAAGGCCATCTATCTGAAGGGAGAATTTGGCGGCTTTGCCATTCATCTCATGCAGAGATAAGGCTCTCGGAGAAGAGAAAAACGCAATCCTTTTGCGGAAAAGGATTGCGTTTTTTCGTTCTTGTGCTATACTTGTTCCCGGCGCCTCGGCGCAAATTTTAATCATAAAAGGTGGATTTCTATATGGCACAGTTGAAAATCGGCTGGTCCGAAGTGGACATCACTCCGAATAAGAAAGTGTCTCTTGCAGGTCAGTTCGCAGAGCGGATTTCTCAGTATGTGGAAAAGCCCCTGACGGTTACTGCTATGGCAGTGGAGTGCGGCGGCGATCAGATGGTCATCGTTGGCTGCGATATGCCCTCCATTCCCCACAAGCTGATGGTCGGAATCCGTGAGCTTTTGAAGGATAATAAACAGGGCCTGGATCCCATGAAGGTCCTTGTCTCTGCCATTCATACCCATACCGGTTATGCAACCGGCGGCGGACAGCGCACCAGCGAGAATGCCGGCCCCATGCTGGCCTGGAGAAATCTGCTTCTTTCCAGTTTGAAGCCCGGCCAGAAATATGTGGAAAAAGAAAATGTTACGGAGAATCCGGACATTCTTTCCACAGCAGAGGCTTTTGAGCTTGTCTCCACCTCCGTTGCCAAGGCTGCCTTGGAAGCTTGGGGACGCCGCGCTCCCGCTTCCTTTGCCAACGCTTTTGACCGCGCAGCCGTGGGTATGTGCCGCCGTGCTGCCTACAGCGATAATACTGCCCAGATGTGGGGCAATACCAACACCGCCGTCTTCACGGAGGTAGAAGGCGGAAATGACTCCGGTGTCGAGCTCATGTATGTCTTTGATGAAAAGGAAAAGCTTACCGGTGTCGTGGTGAATCTTGCCTGCCCGGCTCAGTGCGTGCAGCACCGTATGTTTGTTTCTCCCGACTTCTGGGGCGAAACCAAAAAGCTCCTCCGGGAACGCTTCGGCGAAGATCTCTTCATGCTGCCCCTCTGCTCTGCTGCCGGTGACCAGTGCCCCGTTGACCTGGTTCGTTGGGTAGAGCCCGCTGAGAGTCTGAATGACCCCAACATCATTCGTGTGGATCCTCCCAAGAGAAAAGCGGACCCCTCTATGTTTGATCTGGAGGGCATGAAAAAGGCCGGCAAGCGGGTTGCCCGCGCAGTCTTTGATGCCTGGGATGACGGTCTGGGTGAGCATCAGTCCGATATTGAGTTTGTTCACCATGTCCACAATATGCAGCTCCCCATTCGCCGCTGCACCCTTTCCGAGTATAACGATTCCGTCAAGGCCGTAAAGGACTTCTGCCGGGACAAGGACGGCGATGTGGATTATAACGATCTTGCGAATCTGCAGCGTTATCTGGGCATCATCATCCGCAAGAAGGTTCAGGAAGAAGTGGATTGCCTGGATACGGAGGTCCATGTCATTCGGATGGGTTCCGTTGCCTTTGCTTCCAACCCCTTTGAGCTCTTCCTGGATTACGGCAACCAGATCAAGGCCCGTGCCAAGTGCGAGCAGACCTTCCTGATCCAGCTCTGCTGCGGCGCCGAGGGCTATCTGCCCACAGTCAAGGCAGAGAATCACGGCCACTATTCCGGCTTCATTGCTTCCGGCCAGTGCGGCCATGAGGGCGGCGACCTTTTGGTTCGTGAGACCCTGAAGGATATCAACAGCCTGTTCTGAGCAGGATTCCTTGCGCAAGGTTCCCTAAGGGGAGCCTTGCGTTATTTTTGAGAAAGGAGGGATAGGATGAAAAAGGGCTTACTTTTGAAAAAGGCATTTTGGAGCACGCTGCCGGTCATGGCGGGGTATTTGGTGCTGGGAATGGGCTTTGGCATGCTTATGCTGTCCAAGGGCTTTTCCTTTCTTTGGACTCCTGCCATGAGCCTTTTCGTCTATGCCGGTTCCATGCAGTTCGCGGCGATATCCCTCCTCTCGGAAGGCGCCTCTTTTCTGACCGTGGGGCTGACGACCTTTCTTGTGAATGCCCGGCATATTTTTTATGGAATTTCCATGGTGGAGGAATACCGGAATCTGGGCTGGAAGAAGCCCTATCTAATCTTTACCCTGACGGACGAAACCTATTCTTTGGTGGTTTCCGGCGGGAAGGACCTGCCTCCGGAGGATCGGAAACGCTGGTATTTTCTGGTTTCCCTTCTGGACCATATTTGGTGGGTTTCCGGCAGCCTTTTGGGTGCCATTGCCGGTTCCCTTATGAAGATCAACACCAAGGGCCTGGATTTTGCGCTGACGGCTCTTTTCGTCTCCATCTTTGTGGACCAGTGGATTTCCTGTAAGGGGAAGGAACACTTTCCTGCCCTGGTCGGTTTGGGAGCTTCAACTCTCTGCCTGCTGATCTTCGGGCCGGAAAGCTTTCTCATCCCCTCTATGCTCCTGATTTTTGCTCTCCTTTTTATCCCGAAAAAGGAGGAAAAGACAGAATGAATGCCTATCTTTTTGTCAGCCTTCTGATCATCTCTCTGGTGACGGTCCTAACCCGGGCTTTGCCCTTCCTGGCCTTCCGTGAGGGAACGCCGCCCTGGGTAAGCCGTTTGGGAAAGCTTTTGCCCGGCGCCATGATTGCCATGCTGGTGGTTTATTGCCTGAAGGGCCTTTCTTTCGGGAGCCTTTCAAGCTTCCTTCCGGAGCTGGTTTCCCTTGCTTTGGTTGCTTTTTTGCAGGCGTGGGAGAGAAAGACGCTCCTCAGCATCACGGCGGGAACGGTCCTTTATATGCTTTTGGTGCAGCTCGTTTTTGTATAAAAGCAGACGGTGCAGTTTATGAAAACTGCACCGTCTTTTGTATGTTCATAGGAGTTCCTCTTCCGGAATATTGTCTTCGGCAGCTTCTCTCCGGCGGCAGAATCCGTTCAGCAGAAACGGAAGAAGCGCAGAGATTCCGAAGATCAGAAGCGGCAGGGGCTTGTGAAGACCGTCATAAACAGAGAAACCGAGACCCTTTGTGAGCATATAGACGGTTTCAAATACGAGAATGGCGGCAGCTGCAAGGATCTCTCCGAAAACGACCCACACAGATCGGGGAGAAAAGGCATAGTGTCTTTCTTCCCGCATCTGCATCTGCCAGTAGGGAAGGATTCTTTCGGGGATACAGCTCATAATGAGGAAAAGCACAATGCCGAGAAGTGCGGCGGAGAAGTTATTGGAGAAAATCATCAGGAATGTGTTGACGGCGGCCATATCCCCGGTCCAATCGAAGCTGACAGCCAGAATGCAGGAACAGGTGACGACGGAAGAAAGGCCGCAGAGAAGATAACGAAGGAACCAATGGGGAGAATGCAGGCCGGGAGCAGTCAGAGGGGATTCCCGAAGGGCAGCGCCTGTTTGTTCCCAAATATGATAAGGGATCCATGCAGACGCAAAATTAGCCAAAAAGCCGGGAATGGAGAGAACAGTCAGGGAACCGCCGAGGTCACCGATCAGGTTGCCGATCGCACAGCCCCAGGCGCCTGCAGGCCCGAACCAGATACCGTAGCAGCAGGACAGCATATTGCAGATCCGGACCTCCGTGACTTCCGGGATAAAGACGATTCCGGACTTGAAGATAACAGACAAAAATGCAAAGGTCGCTGCGCAGAATGCCATGCTTTTAACCATGGATGGGTATTTTCCCATGCGGAAAAGTTCACTTTTCACGGCTGTGTACCTCCCCGTATCTGCAGCGTCAGGGTGTTGATATCACCGGAAGCGTAGCTATGAGACAGAACCCTGTTTTTCGTAAGGAAGATACCCATACCGCCGGGGGATCGCTCAGCAGGTGCGATTTTGATCGCAGGAGTCTGGGCTTCAAAGGGATCAAAGGAATGGCTGTCATCCTCAATTTGTAAAACAGGATTTTCAGAACGCGGCCAGACGGAAACGGTAATTTCCCCACTGCTGCCTTCCCGGTATCCGTAGCGGATGATATTAGAAACGATTTCTTCCAGAACAAGTTCCAAGTCGGCTATTGTGGCAGGATTCAGTCCTGATGATGTTAAATCCGCATGGATCTGTTCGACTGCATCCGAAAAAGCGGGGATTTCATTTTTAAAACTGCAGCGCAGGGGAACTTCCTTGAGGCCGAAAGCGAAAATAGCAATATCATCCGATTGGGCGGCACCCTCTGTGAAGGTGCGGACTGCGCCGAGCAGAGATTTCTGAACTTTTTCGGCATCTGCCTGCGGAAGGTAGGAAAGGGCTTTCTCCAGTCGCTCGGACCCGAAAAGCTCTTGCCTTGGATTTTCGGCCTCTGTCACACCGTCTGTGTAGGAAAGAAGATATTGTCCGGGGTGCAGCTGCAGGACAGCATTCCCGTAATGGGCATCTTTTCGGATCCCCAGTGCTGTTCCCCTGGGCCGTTCCATAGGGCTGGCTTTTTGGCCGGCTTCAATCAGATAGGGTGTCACATGCCCGGCGTTTGCATAGAGAAGTTCCCCGCTTTTCAGATCCAGAATACCCGCAAAAGCTGTTACAAACATCTGTGCTTTATTGTTTTTGCAGAGCCGCTCATTCAGCGAGGAGAGAATTTCGTTCGGTGTCGAACAGCGGTGTGCAATTTCCTGAAAGAGGGTTTCTGCCCGGCTCATGGTGATAGAAGCGGGGATACCTTTGCCGGAAACGTCTCCGACGATGAACTTAAAATAGCGGCCGCCATCCAGAAGAAAACTGTAGAGATCACCGCCGACGGCATAGGCTGCTTCCAGATAGGCAGAGAGGTCCAGCCGGGGATCAATGGAAAAATTGTCCTCCAGCAGAGAACGCTGTATTCTCTTGGCAACGGCATTTTCAGATTTAGAAAAGCTTTCCTTTTCCCAGAATTCCTGCCGTTCATTCATATCGCTGATGATCAGGATAAAGGCGATGACGGCACAGCCGTTGATAACGATCATGGGAAAAGAAATCTTATAGATAATAGCCTTTGCTGCTTCTATAGGCCGCACAAGGAAAACGATCAGCAGCATGTGGCAGATCTCCAGGATGCCGACAATGATGCCGGAGAAAACAGCATCCGTCTTTGGAAAACGCTTGCGGCAATAGAAGGAGGTCATAAAAGCCAACAGCATGGCACAAAGATCCGCTGCAAAAGTCTCTCCGGCGGTGAAGACAGATACGATCACCGTAGGAATCAGAACATAGAGAGAGATCAGGGGACCGAAGAGAAAGCCGGGCAGCACAATTCCGGCGATTCTGGTATCCACATAGAGGCCGGAAGAAAAATGTGCCCGCAGAAGAACACCGTAGAGAGCGATGAAGAGAAAAACAGCCGAGGTAATCAGCCTTTTGGGGAGAGAGAGTTCCCGACCGTTACAAAGCTGAGAAAAAAAGCGTGCCCGGGAAAGCAGGTAGGAAAGGACAACGATCACGCTGGCTGTCTGGACGAAATCAAGGACTAATTTCATGGCCGTCCGATTTGCTTACACGATGGTGAAAAGTTCCGAAAATTCGGTCTCTTCAAGTACCTCCAGAACCTGGGCTTGCGGGTGCAGGATCGTCACGGAACCGTCCTTTTCGGAAACCGTGCGATAGAGCGTTAAAAGGGCGCGGACGCCTGCAGAGGTAATGAATGTGACATCCGTAAAATCCAGCTCAAAAATATTTCCGCTTTTTGCATAGGTCAGGAAGCACTGCTCAGCCTCCATGGCCCCTGCGATATCCAGCCGTCCCTTTAAAGTAACGGAAATGATACCATTAGCCTTAACGCCTTTAATTTCCATGAGAAACCTCCTTATTGTTCCTGCAGTTCGGGAATTTTTGCTTTTTCAATGTCGCCGAGAATGCGGCAGCGGGATTTTTCGCACTCATAGAGGATCCGTTCCATGTCCAGAGTCGGATACTCGCCGTCCCGGTAGCAAATACGGCCGTCAACCATCGTCAGGACCACATCGGTTCCCGAGGCGGAGTAGACCAGATTGTTCAGCAGATCATAATTGGGCTTCATATAGGGTTTGTCCGTATCCAGCACCGTAAGATCGGCCTTGAAGCCCTCCCGGATGAGGCCGCTGTCCTCCCGGCATTGGGCAAGAGCGCCGGCCCTTGTGGCTGCGTAGAGGGTTTCGGAGGGGGTGATCAGGGTCGGGTCGTAATTTGAGCCTTTTTGCAGAAGGTTGAAGAAACGCATTTCTTCTATCATATTCATATTGTTATTGCTTGCCACGCTGTCTGTGCCAATGGCCACATTGACTCCCGCTGCCAAAAGGGAGGATACGGGGCAGATACCGCTGGCAAGCTTGGCATTGCTCTTGGGGCAGCTGGCAACCGTTACATGATGTTCCTTCAAAATTTCAATATCTTCATCATCAATATGGACACAGTGGGCTGCCACGGTAGGAACATCAAAAATTCCACAGTCGGAGAGGTAACGGACGGGGCTTCTGCGCTGATGGCGCTTGCGGCAGATATCTACTTCTCCCTGTGTTTCTGAGACATGGACATGCATGGTGGAATGATGCTCGGCAGCCGCTTCCGCCATGGCCTTTGCAACTTTTTCCGTGGTAGTGTACTCAGAATGCAGGGCAAACTCCACATGCAGCCGTCCGTTGTCGGCACCGTCATATTTTTCAATGGTCTCGAGAGTTTTTTTATAGACCGGCAGGTCATAATAAGAACTGTTGTCCATCCAACTGACGGAGTTGGAGAGGTTGGCCTTCGCACCGCTTGCGATCAGCGCACGGGCCTGAGGTTCCTGGCTGAGGTACATTTCGCTGCAGGCACCGATGCCGAAGCGGAACATTTCGGCTGTGCCCATCAGGGTAGCATAGTAGATATCATCATCTGTCAGATGGGCTTCAAAGGGGAAAATACGCCCCTGCAGCCAATCCATCAGGGGGAGGTTTTCACCGAAACCTCGCATGAGGAACATGGGCAGATGGGTATGGGTATTATAAAATGCCGGAATCAGCATCCGGTCCTTGCCGGAGTAGATTTCGCCGAAATCTTCCAGCGGCGGCTGATCGGAAACGTAGGCGATCCGGTCTCCTTTGATGCCTACATACATATGTTCCCGGAGCCGGAACGCATCATCTACCATGGTAATATCGTGAAAAAGCAAAGAAATCGCCCTCTTTCGCATAAAAATCGGTTTTTCATGACGTGGAAGCTTTGAAATTCATTCTAGCACATTCTCTTTTCTCTGACAAGGCCGGGCGGCGCAAAGGCAAGGGCCGCGCTGCCCTCAGCGCAGAATGTGGGTAAGGCGGAACTGTTCTCTTGTGGAGAGAACTTCGGCAAAGGCGCCGCTGATGAGGGGCATCCGGGGAGGAAGATGGCCGATATCCAGGTCCAAAAGGATGGGAAGGTCCATATCCCCCAGGGTATCTAAAACGGCATTGATCCGGTCCACGCCCATATAGTCCTCTGCAAAATGAAGGGGGCGGCCGATGAGGAATCCCTTTGCACAGGCAAACCAGCCCGCCTGCCTCAGCTGCCAAAGGCCTCTGCGGATAGACATGGGGTTGAGGTCGCAGGCCTCCAGGAACCAAAGGACTCCGTCCTCTTTGTATTTTTGATTAAAGGCATCGGTTTTGTCATAGGGAGTGCCTAGAAGCATCAGGAGGCAGTCCAGGCAGCCGCCTAAAAGGCGGCCGGAAACGCGGATTTCGCCTGTTTCCTCCCGTTTGCCGATAAACTGTCTTCGGCAGTCTGCCTCCGTATAAGGAGTGGGTGCAAGAGGGTCCTCCGCTTCCGGAGCTTCCGGGGAAACAAAGAAAGGATAGTTCCGGAGGGTCAGATTTTTTCCCGTGAGAAGATTATAGGAATCCTGAATGGAGTCGTCCCAAGGAATCTGACCAAAAGCGGGAGCACAGCTGCCGTAGATTGCGGCAGTGTCGCAAAGGGTGGGCAGGGTGAAGGTAAGGTGTGTGTTGTCGGAGTATCCCATATACCATTTTGCCCTTGCCCGGGCGATGCCGGGAAAGTCAAAATAGGGCAAGTCCTCGCACATGGTTTCACCGCCGCCGCAGGAGAGGATGACGGAGCAGTCTTCTTCCATAAAAAAGCGGTTGACCTCGGCGGCACAGGACTGGGGGCTGCTGCTTTTTCCCACGCCGGAGTTTTCATAGACATTGGGGCCCAAAATGTTTTGGTATCCCTTTTCCTGCAGAACCTTGAGAGCATTTTCAAAGAGACTGTGATAGGGCTCAATAACGCAGCCGAAGGAGGGGGCAACATAGCCGATTTTCTGTCCCGATTTCAAAAATTCAGGATAGCGCATCTTTTTCCGTCTCCTTTACGATCTTGCAGATTTCTTCATAGACTTCATCCCAGCTGTCGGCCCGGACGGCACCTACGCTGCCCGCATCAAAGCTTTTATTATGGCTCCGGGTAAAGAGGATCTTTCGGAAGCTGCCTCCGGAAAAATTGTGGGGACCGTCATCAATCAGGATGTCTCCCCGGATCATGGATTTGTTGTAAGTAACGATAACATGATGCCAGTCAATATAGGGGAAATTCGGGAAGAGAACGGTCTCCATCTTCTTGCGGAGAGTCTGATACTTTGTGGCTGTGACGATGTAGATCTCATGCCCATCCCGGATGAGCTTCCGCAGCACTTCGTCGGCACCGGGCATAGGTTTTACATAATCCCAAAGCGCCTCCTCCACTTCTACGGCATAAACCTGCTCTTCTGTCAGAGTGGGGAAGGCCGTAGAGATATCCCAGCAGGCCACATCCTCATATTTTGTGTCGGTCCCGTAGCGTTCGTTCAGGAGGGCAACCCAACCTGCCACCAATTGCTCGAGAACATCGTCCATATCTACTAAAATGGTCATAGCCGTCCTCCTAAGGGACTAAAAGGGGTAATCTTTCAGGGAATAAATTTTACCCTGAAAGCCTTCAACGCTTTTTCCGTGGTCCAGAGAGGAAATCAGTGCCTCCTCTAAAGCTTCCACAGAGGCTTCAAAAATGGGGTCCAGGTCGTCGTCATAAAGCATTGTGATCTGCTTGGTCTTTGCGGGGGCAAAATGCTCGATTTTGTTGGCTGTGGAAAAGGCAATGGCAATATCCCCGCTGCCGTTGGCAGAGAAGGTCCCGGTCCTTGCCATGGCATGGGCTGCCCGATTGGCCACCCGCTTGAGCTGCCGGTCCAGAAGAGGAGCATCTGTGGCGATGAGGAGGATACAGGACCCCATATCCTTTTCCCGCTGCTCGGCGGCCTCTACCCGCAGGCCCACCCGGTCTCCGCCGATATTCAGGCATTGCTTGGGCCCATAATTTGTCATCACCAGAGTGCCGACGGTATAACGCTGGTCTCCGATGGGGACCAGGCGGGAGGCAGAGCCGATACCTCCCTTCAGACCCATCATCTTCATACCGGTTCCGGCACCGACGGGGCCCTCTTCAAAATCTGCGGAAGCAGAGGCAATGGCTTCAAAAGCATCCTCCTCCGTCACATGGAGGCCCCGGATATCATTCAGCTTGGCGTCGTTGCATTCGGTTACCAGCACATTGACCGTACCGGTGGAAAGGCCGATTTCCGGATTCTCCCGGAGGCTGTATTTCACCCCGGCGGTGAGGACCGTACCCACGGAAAGGGTGTTCGTCAGGAAGATAGGGCTCTCCAGAGTTCCCAGCTCAGCCATCTGCACCAAGCCAACGGATTTGCCGAAGCCGTTGATAACACTTGCTGCGGCAAAGAGTTTTTCCTTGAAAATATTTCCCGGATGGGGCAGAAGGACGCTGACGCCGGTGTTGATCTTTCCGTCCTCCGAGCGCAGGGTCTTGTGGCCGACGGTCACGCCTGCCACATCGGAAATGAGATTTCTTTCGCCTTTTTCATAGCGGGCATAGAGGGAATATTCCTCCGGATGCTGTAAGCCCATGGTTTTGTCCTCCCAGAGAGATAGATAATAGAAAATTCCCCGCAGGGGAGATGATCTCCTGCGGGGGAAAAGAAGTCGCTTTCTTACTTTACAAGAGCCATGGTATCCTGTGCGATCATCAGCTCTTCGTTGGTGGGGATGACCCAAACGGTAACCTTGGAATCGTCAGCGGAGATGATGCGCTCTTCGCCCCGGAGAGCATTCTTGGCAGGATCCAGCTTGACGCCGAGGAATTCCAGACCTTCGCAGATGGAAGCGCGCATGGCGGAGGAGTTTTCACCAACACCGGCGGTGAAGACCAGGCAGTCCAGGCCGCCCAGAGCTGCAGCGTAGGCGCCGATGTACTTGCGAACTTCGTATGCGAACTTATCCAGAGCCAGGCGGGCAGCTTCGTTGCCTTCTGCTGCGGCAGCGTCCAGATCACGGAAGTCGGAGGATACGCCGTTGGAGAGAGCCAGAACGCCGGACTTCTTGTTCAGCATGGTCAGGCAGTCGTCAGCGGACATATTGTATTTGTTCATGATGAACTGAGCAACGCAGGTGTCAATGTCACCGGCGCGGGTTCCCATAGGAACACCGGCGAGAGGGCTCAGACCCATGGAGGTATCCTGGCACTTGCCGTCCTTCACTGCGGAGAGGGAGGAGCCGTTGCCCAGGTGGCAGTTGATGATCTTCAGCTCGGAAGCGGGCTTGCCCATGAGAGCGATGGCGCGCTTGGTGACATAGCGGTGAGAGGTGCCGTGGAAGCCGTAGCGGCGGAGATGGTCCTCTTCATAATACTTGGTGGGAATGGCATAACGGTATGCCTTGGGGGGCATGGTCATGTGGAAAGCAGTATCGAAAACAGCGACCTGGGGCTTGCCGGGCATGGCCTTCTCGCAGGCTTCAATGCCCATGAGGTTAGCGGGGTTGTGGAGAGGTCCGAGGGGGATGCATTCGCGGATGGCGTCCTTGCAGGCCTCATTGACCAGGCAGGATTCCACGAATTTGTCGCCGCCGTGGAGGACGCGGTGACCGACAGCGTCGATCTCGTCAACGGAAGCGATGACACCGTCAGCGGGGTCAACCAGAATGGCCATGACGGCTTCAATGGCTTCCTTATGGGTGGGCATGGGGATTTCTTTTTCAACCTTGCTGCCCTTCACAAGAGCTTTGTGGGTCAGGCGGCCGTCAATGCCGATGCGCTCGCAGAGGCCCTTGGCGAAAACTTCACCGGATTCGGGGTCCATGAGCTGGTACTTCAGGGAAGAGCTGCCTGCGTTGATAACAAGAATCTTCATGAGTATTTCTCCTATATAAAATATTTTTATTTTCAAATTGAGCCAAACTATTTTACTCTATTTTTCCCCTTTCTTCAAGAGGAAAAGAGCGGAAAAGCGGATTTTCTATCGGCTTTCCCATGCTCGCCGTTCTTTTTGGTAGACGATCCGATAGGCTGTGTACTGCAGCACGGTGGTGATACCCCAGGAAACGGGATAGGAAAGCATCAGATTTGTAAAGGTCCCAAAGTGAGGGAAGACGAAATAGACCCAGGAGACCCGAAGGATGAGGGTACCCAGGATATTGAAGAGCATGGGCGGGACGGAGTGGTTCATGCCCCGCATGCAGCTGCCGAATAGATCCACAAGCCCATAAAGGAGATAGGGCGCGGTAATCAGGAACATCACAGAGGAAGCTGCGTCGATGACCTCCGGATCCGTGGAGAAAAGGCCGGCGATGGGCTTGGAAAAAACAGAAAAGAGAAGGCCGAAGAAGAGCCCGAAGCTTGCAACCAGGCCGAAGCAGAGGCCTCCGATTCTGCGAATGCGCTTGAAATCGCGAACGCCGTAGTTCTGTCCCACAAAGCTTGTGGCAGTCTGCGAAAAGGCGTGGACGATCTGATAAACATAGGAGCGGGTAGAAGTGCAGACACTGAAGGCGGCCATGGTCAGGGATCCGAAGGAGTTTACGGAGGACTGGATCAGCAAATTGGAAAAGGAGATGACAATGGACTGGATTCCCGTGGGAACGCCGATCTGCAGAACCCGGGAGAGACTTTTTCCGTGGATGGCGAGTTTTTTGAAGGAAAGACGGTAAGCGCCCTCTGCCCGCAGAAGGACAACGAAAACGCAGACGCAGGAAACCAGTTGGGAGAAGACGGTAGCAATGGCCACGCCGGCAACACCCAGATCCCAGCGGAGGACAAGGTAGACATTCAGAACAGCGTTGATGACCCCTGCAACGAGTTGAAAAAGGAGGGGACGCCGGGTATCTCCGATGGAACGGAGGATGGCGGCGGCAAAGTTATAGAGGATGACGATCGGGGCCCCGAAGAAACGGATCCGCACATAGAGCAGAGCCAAATCAAAAACATCCTCCGGGCTTCCCATGATATGGAGGGCGGCAGGGGAGACCCACTCTCCCAAAAGCCAGGTCAGGATGCCGAAAAAGAATCCTGCCAGGATGGAGGTGTGAACAATATCGGAAACGGCCCGGTCCTCCTTCGCGGCAAAGCTCTGCGCAATGGCCACATTGACACCCAAGGAAAGGCCGATGAAGAAATTGGTCACAAAACCCACATAGGTTCCCGTGGAACCCACCGCAGCCAGGGCCTCACTGCCGGCATAGCGGCCCACCACCATGGTATCCACAGTGGTGAAAAGAGTCTGGGCCAGGGAAGAGAGCATCAGAGGGATGGCATAGCGGATGATTTTCCCTAAAAGGGGGCCGTGGGTCATGTCCATTTCGTAGGACTTTTTCATGCTGCGCATCCTTCCTCTCTTTTGATGTTCGGGGGATATTATAGTTCCAAAGGGAAAGAAAGTCAAACCGGCCGGGCTCAGGGAAAAGAAGAAAGAATCGCGAAAAAAAGCGGCTGAGAACGCTTAGGGTTTCTTGACTTTTTTCTCCTCGAAGAATAAAATGGCAGGGTAAAAGTGTCCATCCCGGAGAAGGGAGAAAAAATGGAATTATTCAAGAATCGGAAACTGAATATGCCGGACATGCTGGAAGACGGCATGCGCCGGGGCGGCGAGAAGACCTTTGCCCTCTATCAGCGGGCAGACGGAAGCGTTATGGAGATCTCCTACGCTGCCCTCTATATTGAAAGCAAGGAGCTTCTTCGCAAATTGCAGGAGGCAGGCGTTCAAAAGGGTGACAGGATCGGCGTCATTGCTGCCATGCGGCCCTGGTGGTACAGCCTTCTTTATGCTGCCCTGCAAGGGAACTACCGTCTTGTCTGTATGGATCCCGGCCTTTCCGCAAAACAGCTTCGGGGAATGATGCGGGAGACGGAGGTCCGTGCGGTCTTTACCACTCTGCCCTATGTGGACCTGCCGGCAGCACTGGACGGCAGAATTCCCGTTTATGAGATCGCTCCCAGCTTCCCCCTGCAGAACGGCTGCGCAAAGGTGGACAGTCTTTTGACCTCTGCTTCCCCTATGCCGGAAGAGACCTTCTTTGTGCTCTTTTCCTCCGGAACCACCGGGGAACGCAGAAAGTGTGTCCTCCTGCCCCACAGGACCGTGACCCAGGCCATCGAGTGGGGCATGACGCCGAATATCGGCATTTACAGAAGAACTGCTGCCTATACCGTCCGCAAGAGGGACCTCATGCTCTTCCCCACCTATCATATTGCGGGGCTTCTCTGCGCTGTTTTTGATATCTACTGCAACACCCAGATCATTATGCTGGAGCGCCTGACACCCAATGCGCTGCTGGCGGCCATGCAGAATCTGAAGCCGGATAATATCTGCACGGTTCCCTCCATGCTGACCACTCTTATGAAGAAGATTCAGGCGGGCATGGGCGGCGGGATCAAGAGAAAGATCCTGAACGGCTTGATGGGCTTCTGCGGATTCCTCCGCAGGGTCTTCGGCTGGAAAGCCGGCCGCTTCTTCTTGAAGCCGATCAACAAAAAAGCCTTCGGAGGGAAGCTGGAGGGCTTTATGGTGGGCGGTGCCCCCTGTGACCCGGAGACCATGCGCTTTTACCTCAACCTGGGCCTGGATGTAGCTTTGGCCTACGGACTGACGGAGCTGGGTGCCCCCCTGGCTGTTACCGGCCAGGGCTATTATCCCCTGGGGACGGGCAGAGTGCTGCGGAAAGATGCAACGATGGATATCCGCTGCGTGAATCCGGACGAAAAGGGCCGGGGCGAGGTGGAGGTCCTTTCTCCCTATCGGATGATTCGCTATCTGGATCCGGAGGATAATGAGGGCTGCTTCACCGAAGACGGCTATTTCCGGACCGGGGATCTGGGCTATTTTGATAAGCGGAATTGCCTGGTGATCTGCGGACGGGCAAAGGAAGCCATCGTTTTCAGGAACGGGGAGAAGATGCTCCCCGAGGAGATCGAGAAATACTACGAGGATATCAAGAATGTATCCGAGCTGGCGGTTTTCCGGGTGCCGGATGAGGGCGGATGTGACGCTTTTTCCATCGCCGTAACAAAGGATACGCAGGAGCTGCCGGACGAACTGATCCGCCTTCATGTGATGGATCGGGTGGCGCAGCTCAGCGGAAATCTTCTGCCCAAGAATGTCTATGTTGTCCACGCCATGCCCCAGTCCTCCTCCCATAAAGTGCAGCGTTTCCGTCTGACGGAAATGGCCGCCCTGGGTGCAGACTCCCCGGTCACGGAAGAGATGCTACTGGCCATTGATGAGGATGAGGATGTGGCGGAGCTTCGCAATATCCTCGTACATGTAGCGGGAAGCCAGTGGAAGACACAGGAACTTTCGGAAGGCCTTCTTTTAAATCTGGATTCCCTGCAGATGATGGAGCTGATGACGGAGGTTCAGGATCGCTTCGGGATCGACCTCTATACCCTTTCCAAAACACCGGAGACCTTCGGAGAATTGCGGGACGGTATCCGGAATTTCTCTGTGGCGGATAAGAACAGCAAGGCAGTGCTGAATCTTTCGGATTATCCTCTGAAAGCCAGCCACAGCATCAAAATGATGGGTGCAGTCCTGAGAAAAGCGATCAAAAGGGTCTACCATGTGGAAGGTCATCATTTGACAGCTATCCCGGAGGAACCCGTGATTTTCTGCGCCAACCATGTTTCGACCCTGGATCCCGGCTTTATCGTTTCCGTTCTGCCGGATGCTCTCTCCGCCCGCACGGCTATCGTGGGAAAAAGGGAAGTTCTGGAGAGCAAGAGCCTGCGTTCGTTCGCAATCGCTCAGAATATGATTCCCGTGGACCGAACCGGAAATTCCATGGCAACCCTGGACCGCTGCCGGGAACTGCTGGGAGAGGGCTGGAATGTTCTCATTTTCCCGGAGGGGACCAACTATGAAAATGCGTCCGGAAGCCTGATGCCCTTGAAGGAGGGGCCGGCCCGCCTTTCCATCGCAACGGATCGGAGAATTGTCCCGATCCATCTCAAAGGAATTGCTCGGGTGGATTCCAACTCCAATGAGCACTTCCTGCCTCCGGTCAGCAAGCGCATTGATGTTGTGTTCGGCAGCCCCATTTCCCCCAACGGAAAGAGCCCTGCCCAAATTAATGAAGAACTGCGGGCTGCAATCGAGGCCCTGTAAAGCTTGTAGGGGACGATGCCCACATCGTCCCTTACAGTTTCAAAAAATCAAGCAAATTCGAATTTGTCGAGCCGAAAGAAATAACCCGCCGAAAGGAAATGAACGCCTTTTCGGCGGGTTTTGCTTCCTTATGGGGCGCCGCTCTTTGGAGCGCTTTGTTTTTTTGCCTTCCGCAGTGATTGAAAAGGAGAAAAAAACTGTTATAATGGTCATGATTATAAGCTTCTGAAGGATAAAAGAGATATGAAAAGATTATTAGGCGGCATGAAGATGGGCTGGGGCCGGGTTTTGGCCATGGCTGTGATTTCCGGGGCCCTGACGGGAATTCTCAATGTGATCCCCGCCCTGGAGGGGACCTCTTTAACGGTTCCCGCGGTCACGCCGGAGCTTTGGATCGTGCTGGCACTTATCATCGTTCTGAATTGCCAAAAGGTATGGGAAGCCATGGGAAAGGTCTTCCTCTTTTTCCTGGTGAGCCAACCCCTGGTTTACCTGGTGGAGGTGCCCTTTAACAGCATGGGCTGGGAGCTTTTCTCCTATTATCCCCGCTGGGGAGTTGCCACGGTTCTGACTATTCCCGCGGCCTTTCTGGCCTTCCAGGTGAAGAAGGGAAAATGGTACAGCGCTTTGATCCTTTCCGCTGCCACGGGCTACCTACTCTTCTCGGCAGTTCAGGCTTTGCCCATGGCGATTTCCGACTTCCCCCGGATGCTTTTGCATATCGTTTTCTGCGTTTTCTTTGCTTTCTCCCTCGTCTTTGTCTGCCTGCCGGGGAAAAAGGAATGTATCCTGGCCCTGATGCTGACAGCTGCCGCGGGACTCTTTGCCTACGGGTATGGAGAGCATATAAAAGACGCCGAACTTACGGGCAGCCTGCAGCTGGAGAGCGGGCATAGCTGGGAGCTTGCGGAGCCGGTGGCAGGATATGAGATTGAAATTTCCGAAAGCGGAGAAATGACCTTCCGCACAGGCGTTTTGGGGTCTTCCCTGATCACCGTGGAGAACGAAAACGGCGAAAAGGTCCGGTATCTCGTTGAAAACAACGGAACGGAGCTCCGAACGGAATTGGCAGAATAATGTATTAAAAGCCTCAGATAGAGATAAGAGATATCTAAGAAAGTGTGATTGTATGAACGGATTACTCATGGGTATTACCGTAGCCTCGGCACTTCTCGGCAATGCATTCAAAAATGTCTTTTCCAAGCAGTATCTGAAGAACCAGACGGATAACCTGAGCTTTAATTTGATCGGGCATGCTCTGGTCATTGTGATCCTGGCTCTTTTCGGAGGCGCCTGCGCGGTGGCCCCCTTTACACTGAGGCTCTCCTGCATCATGGGTGTGGCAAACCTCGTTTCCGGTCTGCTCTTTACCCTGGCCCTGGCTTCCGGCCCCATGGCCCTGACCACCCTGATCAATCTGGGGATTTCCCTGGTGGCCTCTGCCCTTTGGGGACCGATTTTCTGGAATGAGAAAATCACCGCCTTCCAATTCGGCGGCATTGTGCTCATGCTTTTGGCCATGACCCTGACCTCCAATGCCAAGGTGGATAAGAATATCACCTTCAAATGGGTCATTCTCACCATTGCGGCAGGCTTTGCCAACAGCTCTCTGGGCCTGCTGCAGAAGGTTCTGACGACTTCCGAATATAAGGATCAGCAGATGGGCTTCCTTTTCTACGCCTTTACTGTCTGCACGGTCTGCAATATGGTCTGGTTCCTTCTGCGGAAGAAGAAAGAACCCGTGAGTTTCCAATATAACCGTATCCTGCTGGTGGGGTCTCTTGTCTGCGGCGCGACCATGGCTGCCCAGCATATCATCAACCTGAGGCTTGTGGGAATTCTGCCCACTGTGGTATTCTTCCCCATCTGCACGGGCCTCCGGATCCTCCTGACGGCTCTTATGGGCATCGTGATTTTCAAAGAAAAACTCTCCAAACGGCAGGCCGTCGGCTTTGCCATCGGTTTTATCTCCCTCTTCTTTATTGCGGGAATTTTCGGTTGATTCTTGCCCGAGGGGCATGGAAAGGAAGCAAAGATGGAAAAAGGATTTCTCCCTATTTCCAGGCGGGATATGAAAGCCCGGGGCTGGGAGCAATGCGATTTCATATATGTCATCGGGGATGCCTATGTGGACCACCCCTCCTTTGGTCATGCCATCATTTCCCGGGTTTTGGAAGCCACGGGCTATAAAGTGGGGATCATCTCCCAGCCGGACTGGAAAAAGCCGGAATCCGTGAGGATCCTGGGGGAACCCCGGCTGGCTTTCTTGGTCAGCTCCGGCAATATGGACTCCATGGTGAACCACTACAGTGTTTCCAAGCATCGGAGAAAGACGGACTCCTTCTCCCCCGGAGGCAGGATGGGTCTGCGGCCGGATCGGGCCTGCACAGTTTATTGCAATCTCATCCGTCAGACCTTTAAAGATAAGCCTATTGTCATCGGAGGCATCGAGGCCAGCCTGCGCCGTTTGGCCCACTATGATTATTGGTCAGACAGGCTGCGGCGCAGTGTCCTTCTGGATTCGCAGGCGGATATTCTCCTCTACGGTATGGGCGAAAAGAGCATCGTGGAGGTTGCCAATGCTTTGAATGAAGGCCTTTCCCCGGAGGAAATCACCTGGGTGCCGGGTTCTGTTTTCAAGGTAAAATCTCCGGAGGCTTTTCCGGACTATCTGACCCTGCCCTCCTTTGAGGAAGTTCGGGGGGATAAGCGCCGCTATGCGGAGAGCTTTATGACCCAGTACCGCAATGCGGATCCCTTCCACGGAAGGGGCATGATCGAACCCTATGGACCGGGCGAATTTGTTGTTCAAAATCCGCCCCAGGCTCCCCTTAGTCAGGCGGAGATGGATGCGGTATATGACCTGCCCTATATGCGGACTTACCATCCTTGCTATGAAAAGCAGGGAGGGGTTCCCGCTATTGCCGAGGTTAGGTTCAGCCTTACTTCCTGCCGGGGCTGCTACGGGGCCTGCAATTTCTGTGCCCTCACCTTTCATCAGGGCAGGATCATCCAGGCACGAAGCCATGCTTCCCTGCTCAAAGAGGCAGAAGCCATGACAAAGGATCCGGAATTCAAGGGCTATATTGCAGATGTGGGCGGGCCTACGGCCAATTTCCGCCGGCCTGCCTGTGATAAGCAGCTGCGCTATGGGGCCTGCCCCGAACAGAACTGCCTCTTCCCGAAACCCTGCAAAAATCTGCAGGTCACCCATCGGGATTATCTCAGTCTGCTCCGAAAGCTTCGGGCCCTGCCCGGGGTGAAAAAGGTTTTTATCCGCAGCGGCATCCGTTTTGATTACCTCATGGCGGATAAGGACGACACCTTCTTCCGGGAGCTCTGTAAATATCATATCTCCGGCCAGCTGAAGGTAGCTCCGGAGCATATCTCCCCCAAGGTCCTGGATCTGATGGGGAAACCCCGGCGGGAGGTTTACGAAAGCTTTGTAAAGAAGTATAAGCAGGTGAATGAGAGCCTGCATATGGACCAATATACGGTGCCCTACCTCATGAGCTCCCATCCGGGCTGCGGCATGAAGGAGGCAGTGGAGCTGGCGGAATATGTCCGGGATCTGGGCTATATGCCGGAGCAGGTGCAGGATTTCTATCCCACTCCCTCCACAATTTCCACCTGTATCTATTATACGGGCCTGGATCCCAGGACAGGGAAGCCCGTCTATGTGCCCCGGGACCCGAAAGAAAAGGCCATGCAGAGAGCCTTGATTCAATATCGGGATCCTAAGAACAGAAAGCTGGTATTAGAGGCCCTGCAATCGGCAGGCAGAGATGACCTCATCGGGAGCTCCAAGAGCTGCCTGGTGTCGGGACCAAAAAAGGCGAAAGAAAAGAAAGAGGAAGCAAAGAAAGCCGCCCCAAAGGACGGCAGGACCGCTTCTCCGAAGAAAGGAGAAGCCTGCGGAAGGAGAAAAAAATGAAGAAAAGGATAGCCCTTCTTTTGGCAGCTGTTATGATTCTCGGCTGCCTGAGCGGCTGCGGCTCCAGCAGCAAAGAAGCTTATGCTTCATCGGCGCCCCGGGATAGCGGGAAGCCTCAGATGGAAGCAGCAGAGGAAGCTTCCGACTGGAAGAGTGATAATCTGGCCATGGAGCCTGCTGCGCCCATGGAAGAGGAAGCTATTTCCGGCGGCGGAGCGGGAAGCGTGACTGTCCCGAACCCGGCTGAAAAAATCATCTATACGGCGGATGTGAACCTGGAAACCCGGGAATTTGACAAGGCTGTGGGTGCTTTAGAGGCTATGGTCTCCGAGCTGGGCGGCTATATTGAAAGCTCCAATGTTTCCGGAAATACCTATTACAACGATGACGGGACCACCCGCATTATGAACCGCCATGCCTACTACACCGTGGCTGTTCCCGCCCAAAGCTTCGAGCAGGCCCTGAACATCGCGGGGGAGATCGGCAATGTGACCAACAAATCCCGCAATGCCCAGAATATCACCAGCCAGTACAGCGACACCGAGGCAAGGCTGGAAAGCCTGGATGTGCAGGAGGAGCGGATCCTCAGCATGATGAAAGAAGCCGAGGATATTGAAAGCCTGATCGCTTTGGAGGCCCGCCTTTCCGACATCAGCTATGAGAAGGACAGCTATGCCCGCCAGCTCAAAAACTATGACCGGCAGGTGGCCTATTCCACGCTTTATTTCACGGTCCGTGAAGTGGAGGTCTTTACCCCCACCGCAGGGGTGACGCGGACCTTCGGAGAAAAGGTTTCCGATGCCATCCGGGACGGTTGGCAGAATTTCACAAGGGCCCTGGAGAATTTCTTCCTTTGGTTCCTGGAAGCCCTGCCCACCATCCTCCTCTGGGCAGTAATCATCTTTGCCGTACTCCTCTTCGTCCGGAAAGGCAAAGCCCGCAGGCAGGCAAGAAGAGCAAAGAGAGCCGAAGAAAAGGCTGAAAGAAAAGCGGAAAAAGCAGCTGCGAAGGCAGCGCCGAAAGAGGAATAATCTATGACAGGACAGCATGAGATTACGAAAGAGATTCCGCTGCTGGATGCAAAGGGTAATCTGACGGAAGCGGGATATGCAAAAAAGCTCCTGCCCCTTTACCGTCGGGAAGACATCAAGGCAAGCGCCATGCGCATCAAGGAGTGGGACTACTATCTCATCAACAACGGCCGTTTTGCCCTGGCCTTGACCGTGGATGACAACGGCTATATGGGTCTGGACTCCATCAGCCTTCTGGATTTTGAAGAGGGCTGGGAGATCACCAAGAGCCCCATGTGTTTCATGCCTTTGGGTAAGCGGAAGCTGCCGGAGACCTCTGCCCGGGGGGATGTCCGTGCCGAAGGCAAAAACTATCGGATCCTCTTTGAAAATGACGGGAGCGGGAAGAGGATCCTCAGTGCCGAGATGGAGAATTTCGGCCCCGAGGGGAAGCTCAGCGCTCGCGTAGAACTGACGGATGCTCCCGAGGAGAGCATGGTCATCTGCACGCCCTTTAAGAAGGCCGGCCATTTCTATTACAACCAGAAGATCAATTGCATGCGGGCGAAAGGTGAGGTCACCTACGGGGAGAGAAGCTATTGCTTTGACCCTGCGGAGAGCTTTGCCGTGCTGGATTGGGGCCGGGGTGTCTGGACTTATCATAACACCTGGTATTGGGGCTCTGCTTCCGGAACTGTGGGAGGCGTTCCCTTTGGCTGGAACATCGGCTACGGATTCGGCGATACCTCCGCTGCCAGCGAGAATATGCTCTTCTATAACGGCAAAGCCCACAAGCTGGGTCAGGTGAGCTTCCATATTCCCGGAGATGAAAAGGATTTCCTTTCCGTCTGGACCTTTACCTCCGATGACGGCCGCTTTGAGATGGCCTTCCGGCCGGATCTGGATCGGGTCTCCTGCACGGATGTCAAGCTGATCAAAAGCGATCAGCATCAGGTCTTCGGAAAGTTTACCGGCCGTGCCACCCTGGATGACGGAACGATCCTGACCGTTCACGATTTCCCCGGTTTTGCGGAAAAAGTGGAAAATAAATGGTAATAAAAGCAAGAATCATCCGAGGTGCAAAATGGTTTCCTTTGTGATCGTAACCCACAGTCCGGCTCTGGCCGAGGGCGTCTGTGAAGAGGCCCGGATCATGGCTCCGGAGGCGAGAATTTTTCCCGCCGGCGGCAGCGATACGGGCGGGATCGGCAGCGGCTATGCAAAGATCGCTGCAGCGCTGGAGGCGGCAGATTCCCCGGACGGCGTGATCATTTTGGCAGATATGGGCAGCGCGGTCATGACTGCCCGCCTCGTTATGGAGGACCTGGAAGAAATGGCCGGGCATATTTACCTTGCGGACTGCCCCTTGGTGGAGGGTGCCGTGTTGGGCACGGTTCTGGCTGCTTCCGGGACTTCCGCAGAGGATATTTTGAAGGAGCTTGCCGAGGCTGTCCGGGAGAGTAAGCTCGGCGGATAGAGAGAATGATAGAAATCAAGCATGTCATTCGGGACCCCTGGGGCTTTCATGCCCGTCCCTGCGGCGCCTTTGTGAAGGCAGCCAAAGGCTTTCCCTGTAAAATCACCGTGCTTTTCGGGGATAAGTCCGTGGACGCCGGCCGCCTCATGGCCCTTATGACCCTGGGTGCCCGATGCGGGGAGACCCTTCGCATCCTCGTGGAGGGCGATGAGGAAGAAGCTGCTGCTGCGGCCCTGGAAAGCTTTCTGCAGGAGAATTTATGAAGCGGATATTAAAAGGCAGCCCCGTTTCCGGGGGAATTGCCGTCGGAGAACTCTATATTCTCTCCCGGGAAAGCTCGGAGATCCCGGAATTCTGCGGGGAGAGCCCGGAGAAGGGCCTGCAGATGCTTTGCCTGGCCCGGGAGAAAGCCGACGGACAGCTTCGGGAGCTTTCCGAAAAAGCTTCCCGGGAGGGTCTTCGGGATGCTGCGGCGCTCTTTGAGGTCCACAGGCAGCTGCTGCAGGACCCGGATTTCACAGAGGCCGCAGAGGCTCTGATTTCGGAAGGGAAAAGTCCGGCCTACGCTGTGCGGGAAGCCGGAGAAAGCTTTGCCGCAGTCTTTGCCGCCCTGGAGGACCCCTATCTTCGGGAACGGGGCAGGGACATTCGGGATCTGGCCCGCAGAGTCTGCGGGATCCTTTTGGGGGAGGCCGAACCCGACCCCTTGGGTCCCGGCCCCTATATTCTGGCCGCCGAGGATCTTTCCCCCTCGGAGACCCTTCTGCTGGATCGAAGTAAAATCGGAGGCTTTGCCCTGGTGAAGGGTTCGCCCTTGAGCCATACGGCCCTTCTTTCCCGCAGTATGGGGGTGCCCTGCGTTATGGCTTTGGGGGATAGCAGTCTTTTGGAAGAAAAGGGAAAGACAGCCGTTCTGAACGGAAATACAGGAGAATTATTCTTGGAACCGGATGCAGCCTGCCTGCAGGCTTTTCAGGAGGCGGAGGCAGCGCAGAAGGCAGAGAGGACAGCCCTTCTTGCCCTGCGGGAGCTCCCCTGCGAGGACCCGAAGGGGGAGAGAATTCTCCTTTATACCAATGTATCCTCCCCAGAAGAGGCAGAGGAAAGCCTGCGTGTCGGAGCAGACGGTGTGGGCCTATGTAGAAGCGAGTTTCTCTTCCGAGGCAGGGAAGCCCCGGGAGAAGAGGAACAGCTCGCTCTCTACCGAAAACTCCTTTCCGCAATGGAAGGCCGGCCCCTGACTGTCCGGACCTTTGATATCGGCTCCGATAAAGGGGCTGCCTGGATGCCCATGGAGGCCGAGGTGAACCCTGCCCTGGGTCTGCGGGGGATCCGGCTGAGCCTGCGTTACCCGGAAATTTTGAGGACCCAGTTCAATGCTCTCCTCCGGGCCGGCAGCTATGGAAAAGTTCGGATCATGCTGCCTATGATTGCGGATAGGAAAGAGCTTTCTGCCGCAAGGGAGATTTTGGAGGATTGCAAGGCTGCGCTGAAGGCAAAGGGCGTTCCCTTTGATGAGAAAATTCCCCTGGGTGTGATGATAGAAACTCCCGCTGCGGCGCTCGTGAGTGATCTGCTGGCGGAGGAGGCGGATTTCTTCAGCATCGGCAGCAACGATCTCACCCAGTATTGCCTGGCAGCAGATCGGCAGAATCCCGTTCTTGCGGGATCCTTCAGCCACGGGAATGAAGCAGTCCTGCGCCTGATTCGCCTGACCTTACAGAATGCAAAGGTCCGGGGGATCCCCGTTTCCCTCTGCGGAGAGGCGGCGGCAGACCCGGCAATGACGAAGGTCCTTCTGGATGCCGGCCTCAGAGCCTTTTCTCTGGCTCCCGCAGGCCTTTTGCCCCTGAAAAAAAGAATTCTCACCTTGAAATAAAGAAAGGAATTACCATGAAAAAGATTATCAATGATGCAAACAATGTCGAGCAGGAGATGATTGCCGGCTTCATCAAAGCCTATCCGGATATGCTGGAAGGGATCGAAGGCGAGCTGATTGTCAAGCGCAAGGTCCAGAAAGAGGGCAAGGTAGCCCTGGTTTCCGGCGGCGGCAGCGGCCATGAGCCTGCCCACGGAGGTTATGTGGGCTATGGCATGCTGGATGCAGTGGTGGCAGGCAATGTCTACACCTCTCCCTCCGTGGATGCCATTGAAAAGGGCATTCAGGCAGTGGATGCGGGCAAGGGCACATTGATGATCATCAAGAATTACACCGGTGATATTATCAATTTCAATATGGCAGCGGAAGAGCTGGAAGAGGATGAAGGCATCCGGACCCGAAAAGTTGTTGTCAATGACGATGTGGCTGTGGAAAACTCCACCTGGACAGCGGGCCGCAGAGGCGTTGCCGGCACGGTTTTCGTCCATAAGATCGCAGGCGCAAAGGCCGAGACCGGGGCAGACCTGGACGAGGTCGCCGCTGTTGCCCAAAAGGTTGTGGATAATGTCCGGACCATGGGCATGGCCATCAACCCCTGCACCGTTCCCGCAGCCGGCATCCCCGGCTTCAGTCTGGGCGAGGATGAGATGGAAGTGGGTATCGGTATCCACGGTGAGCCCGGTGTCAAGCGCTGCCCCCTGGCTCCTGCCGACGAGATCGTGGACCAGCTCCTGGATAAGATCTTGAAAGATCTGGATTACAGCGGCTCCGAGGTTGCCGTTATGGTAAACGGCTGCGGAGGCACTCCCCTGATGGAGCTCTATATTGTTTATAATCATTTGGCGGATGTCCTTGCGGCTAAGGGAATCCGGATCTACAAGCCCTTTGTGGGAAACTATATGACCTCTCTGGAAATGCAGGGCTTCTCCATCTCCCTCCTCCGCTTGGATGAAGAGCTGAAGATCCTGCTGGACGCCCCCGCGGATACGCCTGCCTTCAAGGCATAAGGAGCAGAAATGAATTCTGAAAAACTGTGCGAGCTTTTGGTCAGATTGGCCGGAGTCATTGAGGAAAACAAGGGTTATCTGACCCGGCTGGACGCAGAGATCGGTGATGCCGACCATGGCGTCAATATGGCCCGGGGCTTTGCCCAGGTGAAGGCAGACTGCGAAGGCTATGCTGCCCTTCCCTGCGGGGATATTCTCTTTTCCGTGGGCAAGTCTTTGATCCGGGTGGTTGGCGGTTCCGCCGGTCCCCTCTACGGTTCCTTCTTCAAGGTTATAGGCAAGACCGTCGGTCAGAGAGATATTGATTTTCCCCTTTTCCTGGAGGGCTATGAAAAAGGAATTGAAAAGATCATGGCTCTCGGCGGCGCGAAAGAGGGGGAAAAGACCATGCTGGACGCCATGTGTCCCGCCCTGCGCGTCCTGCAGGCGGAAGGCGAAGGCGCTTTTGCCCGGGCTGCTGCAGCTGCTGAAGAGGCCGCGGAGCATACCAAGGACTATATTGCCACCAAGGGCCGTGCTAGTTATGTGGGTGAGCGCAGCCTGGGCCATATGGACCCCGGAGCCTGCTCGTTCTCCCTTCTGCTGCGCGCTCTTGCCGATTTTTTAAACCGGTAGGGGACGATGCCCTCGTCCCGTTTTCGTTTTTAACGATCAAGAAATAACCCGCTGAAAAGAAAAACTTTTCAGCGGGTTATTTCTTTCAGCTTGATACACTGGAATTTGCTCGTTTTTGTGAAATCGTAGGGGACGATACCCACATCATCCCGACAGTATCGCATAATACTTTTTGCTTGTTTACCGTACAAATCGTTATGAAATAATACCTCTTTTGCGAGTAATCATATTTCATTAATCGGTTCTGCTTTCTCGTTTCCACATTGTCCTCTTTTTCGGTATTCACAGGCAGTTTTGCTGCAGGCGAGCCCTCCGATGGCAGCGCAGCGAAGCTCTGTGGGCATCCGCTTTTCCACATCCAGAAGGGCATCCATGACCTCCTCGGGAGGGATAAAGCTGCGGATCCCGGACAGGGCCATGTCGCAGGCAATGCAGGCATTTGCCACGCCCACGGCATTTCTTTTGATGCAGGGGACTTCGATGGGACCGGCAATGGGGTCACAGACCAGACCAAGAAGATTCTTCAGGCTCAAAGCCATGGCATGGGCGATGGCATCTCCGTCATCCGTGAAGAGGGAGGCGAGGGCTGCCGCAGCCAGGGCGGAGGAGACCCCGATTTCTCCCTGACAGCCGCCCACGGAGCCAGAGAAGGAGATCCCCTTTTCATCCATGCAGATGCCGAAAAGAGCGGCTGTGAAGAGGCTGCGGATCTGCTTTTCCTCCGGAACAGGGTGCTGCTCTCCGGCAGCCAGGAGAATTCCGGGAAGGATCCCGGCAGAGCCTGCCGTAGGCGCGGCCACAACTCTTCCCATGGAGGCATTCTGCTCCAGAACACCGAGCGCATAGCCTGTGGCGATGGGAAGAAGACCGCCGGAAACGGATTTGCCCGCCTTTGCAAAGGCAAGGAGGCGCTTTCCGTCATCCCCCGGGGTGAGGCCGTAGAGCATGGCGTTTTGTCCCTGGCCGCGGATCACGGATTCTTTCATGGCCTGCCAATGGCTTTCCATCCGGGCAAGGATGTTTTCCCGCGGATTCCCGGAACGCTGTATTTCGTAGCGGAGAGCCTGCTCCCAAAGGGGGATTTGCTCCTCCCTTGCGATCCGGAGGAGCTCCGGAAGCGGGAGAAGGGGGTTGGCATCGGGGAGAGTCTCCCCAAAATCGCAGTAGGGAAGGAGCCGAACCGGCTTATCATCCAGGGCAAGAATCTCAATGCTGCCGCCGCCCACGGAGCTGGCGGTCAGGGAGCGGTGCTTTCCGTTTTCATAGAGAAAGGTTACCCTCAGAGTATTTTCCGGGACGGCAGACTCTTCAAAGAAGTCAATGTGGACGGAAATTCCCTGCTCTGCGGCCAGGTCATAGGCTGCCCGGAGTTTTGGAGAATCTGGTGTCAGACCCAAAGCACCGCCCAAAGCGGCACTGTCGCTTCTGTGGCCGCCATAGGTCTTTTCCATTTTTTTGCTGAAGGTCAGATGGATCTCTTTTTCACCGGCGGGAAGGCGGCGAAAGGCCTCGGCGCCGATTCGAGCCATGCCTGCCGTATGGGAGCTGGAGGGACCGACCATAATGGGCCCGATGATTTCAAATACACTGCGCATCTCCGCAAACACCTCTTTCTTTTCTGAGAGGACTATAGCATATTTCTGCGGGAAAGCATAGGGCTTTTTCTTGCCTTTTTGCCCCTTTCGCGCTAGAATGGGGGAGAAATGAAAGAGAGCAGCTGCCATATATATACGGCGGCCTATGCAGTATGAGATGGGCCGTGATTTTTTCGGGAGGTAAAAAGATGAAAGCAATTCTGGTTGGCTCCGGGTCCATCTGGTCCTGCAGGAACAGCGCCTGCGGCCTTTTGGAGGAGCATATTTTGCTGGATATTCCCAATGGGACCTGCCGGGCTCTGCGGCGAATGGGCCGCAGGCCGGACGTGGTCACCCATCTTTTTTTGACCCATCTCCATGGAGACCATTGCTTTGACCTGCCCTTCTGGGTTTTGGAATGTCTGAAGTTTGACCTGCCCAAGGAACCCATCACTGTCCATTTTGCAGAAGAGGGCATCCCGTATTTGAAACGTCTCATTCGGGAGGCTTTCCCGGCCACGGTCAGCGAAGAAAAGCTGCAGCGCTATGTTCGCTGGGATCCCTCTGAGGCGGGGGAGACGGAGGGTATTTCTTTTCAGAGGTTTTTGGTGGACCACGGAAATATTGCTCCGGCCTTTGGCTATCGTTTTGAAAAGGACGGAGTCAGTTTGGGCTTCACGGGAGACAGCTGCCTTTGCCCGGGAGTGGAGCTGCTTTTTGAAAGCTGCGGGACGGTGGTAGCGGACGGTATGCTGCCCCGGGGGAATGATAAGCACATGGGCGCAGACACCCTGGAGAGCCTGGCAAAGGCCTACCCCTCCTGCCGGATTTATGCCACCCATTTGAACGATAATACCCGGGAGCTTCTGGAGTCCTGCCCCCTGCCCAACCTTTCTCCTGCCGAAGACGGCCAGGAGCTGAACCTATAAAGACTGCGGCACCCGCTTCCCGGAATTCTATACGATTATTGAGAAGCAATAGAGAAAACGCATAAGGAAAAAGCAAGCACGATACCCGGTTGGGTATCGTGCTTGTCCTTCTGTCAAGGGGAGTTCCACGGAAAAAGCAGAAAAACGGTTTCAGTTCAGCAAGATCCGGATCGTGTTTGCCGCTTCTCCTGCCTCTTCCCGGTATTCATAGTGATAGCTCTTGACCTTGGAGCGGATGATCATTTTTGGGAGCTCGTTTTCGGGGGCGGAAAGGGAAAGAGGATCCCCCTCGGGGCCGCCGTAGGTGATCTCCATGGAGAAAGAGACGGGACTCTCACCATGCTCATAGACCAGACGGATGGAGGGAGAGGGCAGGTCGGGGAGGATCATGTTCATGACCAGCTCTTCGGTCACAGATTGGGCGGCCAGGATCTGCTTCGGCGCAATCATGTTCCTTGCGCCAAAGGTATTTAGGGAGGAGATAAGCCCATAATAGTCAAAATCCCGGGAGCGGATCTGCTGCTCCAGAATTTTCAGCCTGCCGATAAAACGGCGGGTCCGTTCCTTTTTTGGATGGCTGAAGATCTCCTCCGGACTTCCGCTTTCATAGAGGATGCCCTCGTCCATATAGAAAACCTTGGTGGAGATCTCCCGGGCAAGTTTCATATCGTGGGTCACGATCAGCATGGTGACCCCGGAAGCGGCGACCTGGCGAATGACCGCCTTCACCTCGTCTACCATGGTGGGGTCCAGAGCGCTGGTAGGTTCGTCAAAGAGGACCAGCTCCGGATCCATGCAGAGAGTCCTGGCGATGGCGACCCGCTGTTTCTGGCCGCCGGAGAGGGCTTTGGGGAGGGACAGAGATTTTTCTGCCATTCCGACCGAAGAAAGAAGCTCCATGCCCCGGTCATACGCTTCCTGCCGACTTTTTCCCAGAAGCCGGATCTGGGGCAGCATGAGGTTCTCGATCACGGATAAATTTTCAAAAAGGTTAAAGGACTGAAAGACCATTCCCACCTTTTTGCGAACCTGTTCCAGAGGGTATTTCGGTGCAGTGATCTCTTCACCGTTCAGGAAGATCTGCCCCCGGGTGGGAGGATCTAGCATATTCAGGCAGCGGAGGAAGGTGGATTTTCCTGTCCCGGAGGGCCCCAGGACGGCGATAATATCCCCGTCTTCAATCACGGCGTTGACATCCTTTAGAGGCGTTCCCCCGTTCTCAAAGGATTTCATCAGATGTTTGACTTCTATCATCGCAGAGTTACCCCCTTCAGCAGCCTGCCGACCTTGCCTTCGGGAGAATTCTTTTTCTCCAGCCAATCCATGAGAAGGAGCAGGGCCTTTCCCAGAAAATAATAGATAACTGCGGTGGCAGCCAGGGGAAAAAGGGCATCAAAGGTGCGGCTTCGGATAATATCACTCATCCTCGTCAGGTCCTGAACGGCAATATACCCGACAATGGCAGTTGCCTTCAGGTGTTCCACCAGGCGGACCTTCAGAAGAGGCAGGATCTGGAGAAGGGCCTGGGGAAAGAGGATCTGCAGAAAGGACTGCCGGTCCGAGAATCCCAGGGCGACTGCGCCTTCATACTGGCCTCCGCCCACTGCCATCACGCCGTTTTCAATCAGCCCCTCCGATGAGATGGCAAAGAGGACGGAAAAGCCGATGATGGAAATGGTGACGCCGTTCAGCTCGGTTTTCTTGAAGATAATGTAGTAAAGGAGCATCAGGACCACCACTGCCGGAATACCGGAGATGAAGCCGTTTACGGCTTGGATGGCCCGATTGAGCCTTTTATGCTTTTTCCGGATCAGAAGATAAAGGAGGAAGCCAAGGAGAGATCCGATCAGCGCGGAGGAAAAGGTGATCAGAAGGGTGATCCCGATTCCGGAGAGGAAGAGCTTCCAGCGGTTTTCCAGGAGAAAGGTTGCGGTAAATTTTTGAGAGAGGATCTCAAAAAGAGAGCTTTTCTTTTCATCCCGGGTCCCCTCTTGGCTCAGAAGCTCTGCCGCGACATCGGCCTTCCGAACCAGGAAGAACTGGCTTTCTTCCAAAAAGGGGTCGCTGAAATCAACGGACTGCTTTCGTTCCTCCGTGATCATGATGGAACGCCCGGCAAGATCTGCTCTTCCGGACATCAGCGCAGGAATCAGCCCGCTGAAGGCGCACTCGGTCATCTCCACCTTACAGTCCATTTTCTCGGCAATATGCAGGACATAATCCGGCGTAAAGCCGGCGATAGCTCCGTTTTCATCTATGTAGGCCATTGGAGGCAATCCGGTATTGATCCAGAATTTCAGAGTCCCGTTTTCTCCCGCCCAGCTTTGCTCCTTCATTTTCGGGAGTTCGGTCAGCCCCTCCTGCAGCCATTTTTCCTCCAGCTGATCCGCAGTTCCTTCCGCTTTGAGCTGACGCATGGCCTCGTTGAAGGGCTCCAGAATCTCGCTCCCCTTGGGGAATCCAAAGGCGTATTCCACTGTTCCGAAGGGCTCCGGGAAAAGTATGATGTCGTCATACGCATCCAGGAATCCCTGCAGGGCGGATGTGATGATAATGGCAGATTTCACTTTTTTATCCCGAAGAGCCTGAACACAGTCCGACTCCGTCTGGTAGTAGCGGCAGTCCTGCCCCGGACCGATTCTTTCATTTTCCTCGAGCATTTCCTCGTAACCGGCCCCGTCGATCATGGCGATCGGCTGCCCCTTCAGATCCTCCAAAGAGGCTAGCTTTTTATCTTCTGCGGAGGCGGGAAGACAAAGAAGTTCCTCCAGCAGGAGCAAGGAGACAAGAAGGGCAGAAAAAAGCCGAATATTCCGTTTTCTTCCGGAAATAGAACGCATACGATTTGCGCGGGCGCATATCCCGTAAAGAGCGGGAAGAGCGGCCGCGAACCTCCTTTAAAATGATGCTGCTCCTCAGAGGATGCAGCCCAAGACGCCGTAGTAATGGGTGAGGACCTTTTCCATGGCGCTGTCTGCGCTCCGGAGCAGGTCAAACCAGCTTTCCTTGGGAGAGCTCTGAACAGCCTCCAAAGCGGAGGTCACGAAATCCGTGAAGAGATTGACCTTGGCAATGCCCCCCTTGGCGCAGGCGGCCAGATTATCATCTCCGGAGCCGGAGCCTCCGTGGAGCACCAGGGGGAGGGTCAGGGCCTGATTGAGCTCGGCAAGGCGTCCAAAATGGATCTTGGGCTCCCCCTTATATTTCCCATGGGCCGTGCCTATGGAAACGGCCAGAGAGTCTACCCCAGTCTCCCGGACAAAGCGGACGGCATCCGCCACCTCCGTATAGACGGTTCCGGAGGCCAGCTCCGGGATGCCCCAGCCTTCCGTATCCACATGACCCAGCTCCGCTTCCACGGCCACGTTATTCTCTTTGGCCAGGGCCACGACTTCTTTGGTCCTCCGGATGTTTTCCTCCAGACTTTCTCCGGAGGCATCCACCATCACGGAGGTGAAGCCGAGGGAGACGGCCTTTTCCAGGATCTCCCAATGCATGCCGTGGTCTAGATGCAGAGCCACAGGGGCGGAAGAGCGTCGGGCGTAGAAGAGCCCCAGGTCTGCCGCTTCCTCCAAAGGGAGCTGTTCCCCATGAACTTCCGCGTAGCTGAGTATCAGGGGCAGACGAAGTTTTTCCGCCGTGGCGCAAAAAATGCGGGCGGAATTGGAATCGATATAATCCGGCGCGGGAATGGCATAGCCGCTTTGTTTTGCATCCCAAAGGATGGGTTTGGCAGTGATCAGCATAAAACAGGCCTCCAAATCGGCATTTTTATCTTTTCGCGGTTATTATATCATGCGGGCCGAATGATGTAAAAGGGAATCTTGTTTTCTTGACAGAAAGCGGTTTTCGGATATAATAATGTAGATAATTTATGAGTAAAAGGGAAAGTGTTATGGACCAGCCCCTGCTCCTTCGGGAGCTCTTCACAGAGGCGGAATTCGAGGAGAAATTTGCCCTTGCCCGGGTCCTCCACGTGGATGTGGACAGGGATTCCCGCCGGGTAACCGTGGAAATGGAATCTTCCGATTACCTCCCGCAAGCGATAATTGAAGAAAAAGAAAAATCCCTTGCCCGGGAATATCGGCTGGAGAAGGTCCTTCTGCGCCCCCATTTCCCCCCGGAGACCCTTTTGGAGGTCAGCCCGGAGGAATTGAATGACTTTTTGATTTCCCGGTATTCCATTTTGGCGGGAACTCTGGCCGGCGCAAGCTGGGAAAAGGGGGAGGAAGAATTTACCCTCCGCCTGCGGGCCAACGGTAAGGACGGGGTGGAGAAGCAGCTTCCTGCCCTGAAGGCCTATCTGCAGGAACGCTTCGGCCGCAGCGTGGCGATCACGGTGGAGGCGGGGGATGCCCTGGAGGGGGATGCCCTGGAGGAAGAGCTTTCCCGGATCCGGCAGGAGGCCATGACGGTGATTCCCGCTCCCGCTGTGAAGGAAGAGAAAAAGAAGAAAGAAACGGAAAAGCTCGCCGCGGATGCCATTCTGGGCCGTCCCTTTGCGGGAGACGCCACCCCCATGGGGGAACTCTCGCTGGATAGCTATAAGGTCATTGTGGAGGGCGAGGTCTTTGCCGTCAACCATAAGGAACTGAAAAAGCGCAGCGCCTGGGTCATCTCCTTTGATATGACAGACAACACGGGAAGTGTCCGTGTGAACACTTTTATGGAGGCAGAAAAGGCGGAACCGATCCTGCAGGCTGTGGCGAAGCCCGGCCTTTGGCTGAGGGTCCAGGGAAAGATGACCTTCGATAAGTATGAAAATGACGCGGTTTTGCAGCCTGCTGCCATTATGGCTGGAAAGAAACCGAAGAGAGAAGACCTTGCAGAGGGAGAAAAGCGGGTTGAGCTGCATCTCCACACCACCATGTCCTCCATGGATGCCCTGACAAAAACGGGAGAGGCCGTGGCCACTGCTGCGCGCTGGGGCCATAAGGCCATCGGCATCACGGACCATGGCGGCTGCCAATCCTTCCCAGATGCCATGAAAGCGGCCTCAAAAGCAAAAGTCGCCGGGACAGAAGAGAATATCAAGATCCTCTACGGCTGCGAGGGCTACTATGTCAACGATGTGGACGACAGAATTGCCGTCCACGGGGAAACGGACCGGGGCCTTGACTGCGAGATTGCAGCCTTTGATCTGGAGACTACGGGCCTGAATTCCCGAAAGGAAAGGATCATTGAGATCGGTGCCGCTATTTTCCGGAACGGAGAGATCGTGGACCGTTTCCAGACTTTTGTAAATCCCGGAAAGCCCCTGGAACGGAAAATCATGGAGCTGACGGGAATAACGGATGAAATGCTGGCGGATGCGCCTTCCATAGGAGAGGTTTTGCCGAAATTCGCGGAATTCTGCGGTGACCGGCCTCTTTGCGCCCACAATGCGGATTTTGATGTGGGCTTTCTGACGGAGGAGTGGGCCCGCCTCGGAAAGACGGATTTCCGCCCGGTCTACCTGGACACGCTGATCATGGCGCAGAATATGCTTCCCGGCCTGGGCAAATACAAGCTGGACATCGTGGCAAATCATTTGGGACTGCCGGAATTCAACCACCACCGGGCTGTGGATGATGCCATTACCTGCGGCCAATTGCTGAGCCATTTCCTGAATACGGTGAAGGAAAAGGGCTTTAAGACCGTTTCCGAGCTCAATCCCTATATGACGGAGCTGCGGGCGAAGAACCGGCAGATGGACGGCCGGCACAATCACCACATCCTCCTCTTTGCCAAGAACAATACGGGCCTCCGAAACCTTTACCGTCTGGTTTCCTACGGCAACCTGAAATACTTCAAGCGTTTTCCCCGGATTCCCAAGTCCGAGCTCCTGCAGTGGCGCGAGGGCCTGATCATCGGTTCTGCCTGCGAGGCAGGGGAGCTCTTCCGGGCTATCGTGGACCGCAAGAGCTATGCCGAATGCAAACGGCTCGCCTCCTTCTATGATTTTCTGGAGATCCAGCCCCTCTGCAACAACCGCTTTATGCTGGAAAACGGCCAGGCGGCCAACGAGGAGGAGCTGCGGGAATTCAACCGCCTGGTAGTCCGTTTGGGTGAGGACCTGGGAAAGCCCGTGGTGGCCACGGGAGATGTCCATTTCCTGAACCCGGAGGACGAAATTTATCGGCATATTCTCCTGGCCTCCAAAAAGTTTGAGGACGCCGACAAGCCCCTGCCCATCTATTTCAAGACAACGGATGAGATGTTGGAGGAATTCTCCTACCTGGGTGAGGAAAAGGCGCGGGAGGTCGTTATTACAAATCCCAATCGGATCGCAGATATGTGTGAGACCCTGCGGCCCGTGCCCCACAACCTCTTTCCTCCCGCCATTGAGAATTCGGAGGAAAAGCTGAGGGAGCTGGTTTACGGAAAGCTCCACCGCCTTTACGGGGAGAATCCCCCGGAGCTGGTCCAAAAGCGGGTGGATACGGAGATGGAATGTATCACCGGCCGCCATTATGATGTGATTTATATGTCCGCCCAGATGCTGGTGCAGGACTCTCTGGAGCATGGCTATCTGGTGGGCTCCCGAGGTTCCGTGGGCTCCTCTCTTGTGGCCTTTATGTCCGGCATCACGGAGGTCAACTCTCTGCCGCCCCACTACCGCTGCCCGAACTGCAAGTACTGCAGCTTTGAGGTGCCGGAGGAGATCAACTGCGGTGCAGACCTACCGGACGCCGTCTGCCCGAACTGCGGAGAAAAGCTGGTGAAGGACGGCTTCAATATCCCCTTTGAGACCTTCCTGGGTTTCCCCGGAAGTGAAAAGGTTCCGGATATTGACCTGAACTTCTCCGGAGAGTATCAGGCAAAAGCCCACGCCCACTGCGTGGAGATGTTCGGCAAGAGCCATGTTTTCCGGGCGGGGACCATCGGCACCGTGGCAGACAAGACCGCCTACGGATATGTCAAAAAGTACCTGCAGGAGCGGGGGAAGACGGCCTCCAAGGCAGAGGAAAACCGCCTTTCCATCGGCTGCACGGATGTGAAGCGGACTACGGGGCAGCACCCCGGCGGTCTGGTGGTCATTCCCGCGGAAAATGAGATCTATGATTTCTGCCCGGTGCAGCACCCGGCAGACGATCCGGAATCGGATACAGTTACCACCCATTTTGAATACCACTCCATGGAAGAAAACCTTCTGAAGCTGGATATGCTGGGCCATGATGACCCCACCATGATCCGCATGATGGAGGATATGACCGGCGTGGATGCCAAGACCATTCCGCTGGATGATCCGGACACCCGTTCCATCTTCCTCTCCTCGGAGGTCCTGGGCTTTAAGGATGACCCAATCCTGGGCTCGGACGGAAGCTGCGGCGTTCCGGAATTCGGCACGAATTTCACAAGAGGAATGCTGCGGGAGACCCAGCCCAAGCTCTTTGATGTTTTGATCCGCCTTTCCGGTTTTTCCCATGGCACCGATGTCTGGCTTGGCAATGCGCGGGATATCATTCTTTCCGGAAAAGCTTCCGTCGCGGAGGCCATCGGCTGCCGTGACGATATCATGCTCTACCTGATCAAGAAGGGAATGCCGGATAAGCGTTCCTTCAAGATCATGGAATCTGTCCGTAAGGGAAGAGGTCTGCCCGAGGGAGCTGAGCAGGAAATGTCGGATGCAGGCGTGCCCGCCTGGTTCATCGAGTCCTGCAAGAAGATCAAGTATCTTTTCCCCAAGGCCCATGCGGCGGCCTATGTCATGATGGCCTTCCGGATCGCCTGGTTCAAGGTCCATGAGCCCCTGGCTTTCTATGCGGCATATTTCTACAGAAGAAGCCAGAAGGGCGGCTTTGATATCGCCATGATGGGGCAGGGGATCGATACCGTTCGGGAAAACATTGAGAGGATCAAGGGAACGGAAGAAACCACGGACAAGGAAGACGACCTTCTGACGACGCTGGAAATGTGCTATGAGTTCAATGTCCGCGGGCTCAGTTTCCTGCCGATCTCCCTCTATGATTCCCATGCAACAAAGTTCCTGATCAAAGACGGGAAACTTCTGCCCCCCTTTGTTTCCGTTTCCGGCCTGGGCGAGACAGCGGCCTGGGATATTATGGAAGGGCGGAAGGATCGGCAATTCGTATCTGTGGAAGAGTTCTCTATGGCCTGTCCCAGAGTGTCTCAAACGCATATAGAAAAACTGAAGGAGGCCGGCGCTTTCGGCTCCATGCCGGAGACCAGCCAGATGACCTTGTTCTGAACTTCTTCGAAAGGAGAAAGAAAATGAAAAAAATGCTTGCTTTGTTTCTGACTCTTTGTCTGCTTTTCTGTCTTACTGCCTGCGAAAAGAACGCAGAAAAGCCGTCAGAGCCGGAAAAGGAAGAGACTCCGGCGGAGGATCCGGGGAAGGAAAAGAAAGAAGAAAAAGAGGAAAAGCTACCTGAGGAGTCCGGCAAAGAGGCGGAGACCGTGGAGGGGGAAAACGAGGAGGAAAACCTCTGGACAGATGCCTTTTCCGAAGAAGGAACGCTGACAAATGCCTACGCCTTTGAGGTACCCTACAGCTATCAGATTCCCGCCTTCCGGGAAGACAGTGAGGGCGCAAAGACTCTGAATGAAGCAATTATGGAAGACTGTGCAGAGGCTCTGGCCGAATTGGAAGCTGCCAAGAAGGCCCCCCGGGAGATTCAGTACTATGAGATTTCCTATGAGCCCTTCCGGAACGGAGATCTGGTGTCTTTCCTGCTGAAATTCGATACCAAGAGCAATGACCTGGTCTTCTATAAGACCTATAACCTGAACACGGAAACCGGAATGCCCGTGAGCGGTGAGGAGCTCCTCCAAAAGAACGGCTATACAGAGGAGAGCTTCCGCAAAGCTGCGGTGGCCCGGGTGACGGATTATTTTGAGGAGATCTACGGCGCTTTTCCGGAGGATGAGTTCTATCTCAGCCAGTTCAGGAAAACCGTATCCGATGATGCCTTTGGCGCATTCCTGCCGATCTTCCTGAATAATGAAGGGGAGCTCAGTTTTGTTGCTCCAGTCTATGCTTTGGCAGGCGCCGATTACTATGAGACCGTTTTCAGCCTCTTTGGGTGAGAAAAGCAGAGCCCTTTGGGGCTTTGGAGAGGCTTCGGCCCCTTTCGGAAGAGAATGGAGGGGAAAAGATGGAGGAAAAACGCAGAATAAAGATCACGGTTTTGATCACGGCTGTCTGCACGGCTCTTGTGCTTGCCGTTATTCTGGCCGTTATGATCAAGATCGGTTTCTTTGATACGCCGAAGGCGGCGGAGGAAGCTGCCCCCGATACGGTCTCCGAGGAAATGGAGCCGGAAGAAGAGGCTCCCGCCCTTGAGAATAAGGCGGAAGAAGAGGAGAAAGAGCCGGAAGAAACAGAGCCGGAAGAAGCCACGGAGCCGAGTATTTACGAAGAGAATCGGGAAGAGATCGACAGCCTGCTTGCGGAGGCAGAAAAAATGGCTGCGGGTTATGACCCTCAGGCTGCCATTGCCTATCTTAAGACCTTTGCACGCTGGGAAGAGGTTCCGGAAATAACAGAGCGCATTGCCGATTATGAGGCCGCGGATGCAAGCTACCGGACCTTTGAAAACATGGGCGGCATCTCCCATGTCTTTTTCCACTCTTTGATCGTGGATACGGATCGGGCCTTTGACGGGGATGGCATGCAGGACGGCTATAACCTCTACATGACCACCTGCCGGGAGTTTGAAGATATCTTAGATTCTCTCTATGAGCGGGGCTATGTTTTAGTCACCCCTTACCAGGTGGCCGGGGAGATCCTTCAGGAGGATGGCAGCAGCCGCTTTGGTTATTTGCAGATCCGTCTGCCTGAGGGGAAGACGCCGATTATGATGAGCCAGGATGATGTCAATTACTATGGCTATATGATCGGCGCAACGGACGGCGTCAATGAGATCCCGGCCTTTGCGGACCCCAGCGGCGACGGCTTTGCGGACAGACTGGTGATCGGCGAAGACGGGGACATTATCTGCCGCTATATGGACGCAGAGGGCAATGTGCTCTACGGCGACTATGACCTGGTGCCCATTTTGGAACACTTCATTTGGGAACATCCGGATTTCTCCTACCAGGGGGCTCGGGCGGTATTGGGCGTGACGGCCTATGAGGGGGTCTTTGGCTACCGGACGAAGCCCAGCTACGAGGCAGCTCTGGGAACAGAGGCCTACAATCGGGAATTGGAGGATGCCAAGCTTTTGGTCCAAGCTCTGAAGGAAAAGGGCTGGATCATCGCCAGCCATACCTATGGCCATCCTGCCCTCGGAAATGTCTCTGCGGAGAAAGTGGCAACGGATACGGAGAAATTCCGCAGGACAGCGAAGTCCGTTATCGGCGAGACAGACATCCTGATTTATCCTCACGGAAGCGATATCGCCGGTTTGGAAAAGTACAGTCTGGAAGAAAACGAAAAGTTCCGGATTTTATATGAAGACGGCTTCCACTATTTCTTCAATGTGGATAACTGTGTGGCCTGGCATCAGCTGGGGGTACATTATTTCCGGGGGAACCGGAGAGATCTGGACGGCTTCCGCATGTACCATTATCCGGACTCCATGGATGATATCATTGACGCCAAGGCTATTTTGGATCCCGCCAGGCCCTTGCCTGTTCCAGAGATCGGGTGAAGTCCCGGATTCGGCGCGGAGCGCCGGAAAGCACCATTTATTAAGAAGGATCGTCGAATGCAGTATCTCTATTTGCTGATCATTGTTGCCTGTGCAATGGGCAACAATATATTCAAGAATGCTTTTGCTAAGGGGGAGATTTGCACAGAAGGGGACAATGCCATTTATAATGCCATTGCCTGCTTTATCGGAGCGCCTCTCTCCATGCTGGGCCATCGCTTTCTTCCTATTTCGGGTCCGGCGCTGCTTTATTCCTTCCTCTTCGGCCTTTCCATGGCCGGTGTTGCCATTACAACGATCCGGGCTTTGCGAACAGGCCCTATGGCAGTGACTGCCCTCTTCGGCAACTTTGCCATGGTGATCCCCATCTTTTTTGCCTTCTTCTTCTGGCATGAGAGGATCTCTCTGCCTCGGATCCTGGGCATCGCCGTGATGTTCTTTGCTATTTTTCTCATGATCTACCCGGGGAAAAAGGCCGGGGCGGAAGAAAAGGAGACGGTTTCAAGGGAGTGGACCCTTTGGGTCAGCCTTTATGCACTGACAACGGGGCTCATGGCCCTTTTCCAGCAGATGGCGGCAAAATCCCACCCGGAGGATTCCACCATGTTCCTCTTCTACGGCTTCCTTTTTGCCACCTTCTTCGTGCTTCTCTATGCCCTCTACTGCAGAAAAGAGGAGAGCACCCGGGCCCAATTTCCCTTCTTCAGCCGGCAGAACTTTAACGGACTCTTTGTGGGGATCCTGGGAGGCATTTCCCATATATCCGCCATGGCAATCCTGACTTTGATGGACTCCGCTGTGTTTTATCCAGTCAAGGACGGGATCTGCATCATCTGCAACGCCCTTTTGGGCCGCTTCCTTCTGAAGGAGCGGCTTTCTAAACGGAGAATGCTGGGCTTTGTCCTGGGCGCAATTTCTATTCTGGCATTAACGGTTCTCAACTGAGAAAGTCAAGGAGATGACAAAGGTGCGATTTGCTTTCTATACACTGGGGTGCAAACAGAATCAGTACGAGACCCAGGCCATGGAACAGCTCCTCCGGGAACAGGGCCATGAGATCTGCTCCTTTGACAGCCTCTGCGATTGCTATGTTGTTAACACCTGCACGGTGACTGCCGTCAGCGATAAAAAGTCCCGGAATATGATTCGGCGGGCGAAAAAGAAGAATCCGGAGGCCCTGATCGGCGTCTGCGGCTGTTATTCCCAAATGGCTCCGGAGGAAGTCCGGGACCTGGAAGCGGATGTGATCTCCGGGACGGGAAACCGAAAGGAGTTTCTGGAGCATTTGCTGCAGGCCCTGGAAAGCAGGCAGAGGATTTGCGATGTCACGGATGCCCGGACCCACAGGTCCTTTGAGCAGCTCCCTGCGGGGGGCCTCTCCACCAGGACCCGGGCCATGCTGAAGGTGGAGGACGGCTGCAGCAATTTCTGCAGCTATTGCATCATCCCCTATTCCCGGGGGCCGGTGCGCTCCCTACCCCTGGAGGCGGCTGTCGCGGAGGCCAAAAAGCTGGCAGATGGGGGTTACCTGGAATTGGTCATAACGGGAATTGAGATTTCCTCTTGGAAGGACGGAGAGCTCGTTTTGGAGGACCTTTTGGAGGCCCTCTGTAAGGCTGTTCCCGGGATGCGCCTGCGCCTGGGTTCTTTGGAACCCCGGACAGTCACGGAGTCCTTCTGCCGCCGCCTGTCGGCCTATCCGAATCTTTGTCCCCATTTTCATCTCAGCCTCCAGTCCGGATCGGATTCAGTTCTGAAGCGCATGCATCGCCGCTATGACTGTGCTCGCTATTGGGAGAGTGTGCGCCTGCTGAACCGGTATTTTCCCGGTGTTGCTGTGACAACGGATATCATTGTGGGCTTCCCCGGAGAGACGGAGGAAGAGTTTGCGGAATCTTTGGATTTTATCCGGGATTGCGGCCTGGCGGCTGCCCATGTTTTCCCCTATTCCCGGCGCAAGGGAACCCCGGCAGCAAAGCTTCCGGGGCAGCTTTTGAATGCGGAAAAAGAGAGGCGTTCACAGATCGCCTGTGAGCGAGTAAAAGAAATCTCGGAAAACTATCGGAGGGCTATGATCGGCAGCTTACAGGAAGTTCTCTTTGAGCAGGATGAAGAGGGCTTCAGCTGCGGCCATGCCGGGAATTCCGTGCTTTGCTATCTCCCGGAAGCGGGACTGCACAATGTAGTTCGAAAGGTTCGGGTGAAGGGACTTTACGGTGCCGGGCTTCTTGTTGAAGAAGTCTGAAAAAGATAAGCGGGGAAGAAAAAAAGCATTGACAAAATTATTTTCAGCTTGTATAATACCCCATGCGTTATGGCGGCATAGCTCAGTTGGTAGAGCACCCGGTTCATACCCGGCCTGTCATCTGTTCAAATCAGATTGCCGCTACCAAACGGCCCGTTGGTCAAATGGTTAAGACACCGCCCTTTCACGGCGGTAATATGGGTTCGAATCCCGTACGGGTCACCAAAAAACCTCGTTCTTCGGAACGAGGTTTTTTAACTAAGTGTTCCGCTTGCGCGGAACGATAAGTATGCTTCGCAAGTGAAGTGTGTTTCGTACCATAGGAAGCGGACCCCGTTATTAATTTCTGAGGTTTAAGTCGGGGGCCAAGCG
>JAZUFG010000096.1:0-7439 GCA_045640565.1 Oscillospiraceae bacterium
CCTGATCTTTCATTATTAGGACCTCCTTGATATATTTTCGTTGGGTTGGCGAACCTCAACTTCAAATATATCAAGGAGTTTTTATTCTGTCCATAGCTAAAGCTTTTTGACCACTGGCAAAGCCAGTGGTTGCCATATGAACGGCAAAAGCGGGAGGACATTATCCTGTCCTCCCGCTTCCCTATTATTTTTTTCGGCGGCACCATGAAAGCCAAAAGCACGGTGCGCGCCTGTTAATCGGAGCTTTCCCTATTCAACCTTATCCAGGCATTCCAAAATCGTATCGATCATTCCCTGAATCTGAGGTGTAATCACTTTGTTTTTGTGGTGCATGAGCTGAAGCGATTCCACGACATGGAAATCTTTCACATTCAAAATGGTTAGTTCCCCACTGTCCAGCCAGGTTTGCACTGCATACTTCGGAAGGACGGAAAGATAAGGCTGCTCCCGAACAAGACGGATGGCTGTATAGGTCGATTCCAGCTCCAGGAAGGGCACGACCCGCAAGCCTCTTCTTGTCAGTTCCTCATCAAAGAGATCTCTATAGCAGCTCTTGGGCGGCATAAGAACGAAATTTTCACCCTGAAGCTCTTTTAAGGAAACGGAAGATTTCTTTGCGAGAGGATGTCCGGAGTTTGCCACGACTACGATCTCCTCTTCCTTTTCATAGAGCTTGACCCAACGCTGCTCTGCCAGAGAACGGTCCAAAGTCAGGATCAAATCCACCCGGTTATGGTCCATGGAGTCTTTGAGTGTCTCCACAGCTTCATCCTTCAGCAGGGTATTCACTTTGGGGAAGCGCGAATGGAAAAGCGGCATGATTTTGGAAAAAACGCCCGTCATGATGGACTCCAGCGTGCCAACGGTAACCGTTCCCTTCAGGGTGGCATTATTGCTGGCAAAAGAGGACGCCCGGGCAGCAGCAGCCAATACAGCGCCGGCATAACTCATGAACTCCGTTCCATACTGGGTGATCACGATGTTCTTGCCGATCCTGTCAAAAAGGCGCACGCCAAGCTCATCCTCCAGCTGACGAATCTGAACCGTCACTGCAGACTGAGAATAGCCCATTTCCTGAGCTGCCTGTGAGAAATTTTGAAGTTCCGCAACCTTCATAAAGGTTGCGAGATTCCGCAATTCCACTTTAACACACTCCGATTTCTAAATCTTACTTCGTTCCGAAAATACGGTCGCCCGCGTCACCGAGGCCGGGAACGATATATGCATTTTCGTTCAGTTTTTCATCAACAGCGGCAACATAAATATCAACATCGGGATGGGCTGCACGAACAGCTGCAACGCCTTCCGGCGCGGCGATGATATTCATGAGGGTAATGGACTTGGCGCCGTATTCCTTGATGAACTTAATGGCATCACATGCGCTGCCGCCGGTGGCCAGCATAGGATCCACGATGAACACATGGCGCTTTTCAATATCCGTGGGCATCTTGCAGTAGTATTTTACGGGCTCGTGGGTTCTGGGATCCCGGTAGAGACCGATATGGCCGATCTTGGCAGAAGGAACCAGATTGACTAAGCTGTCAACCATGCCCAGGCCTGCGCGGAGAATGGGGACGATTGCAAGCGTTTCGCCTGCAAGGACATGGCAAGTCGCCGTAGTAATAGGAGTTTCAACCTGAACTTCTTCCGTGGGAAGGTTTCTGGTTGCTTCAAAGCACATCAGGGCAGCAATTTCGCCCACAAGTTCACGGAATTCTTTAACGCTGGTTTCTTTATTCCGAAGAATAGCAAGTTTGTTCTGCAGCAGAGGATGATCCAAAACATGTAAAGAGCCCATAGTGTAATTCCTTTCATCAATAAAAAATCTTTGCAGGAATGCTCCCGCATAAAACAACAAATTTACTTTCCTTCCCGGGAAAGCTTTTCCCTTTCTGCCTGAGAAAGGCGAAGATAGTTCGGAGCCAGAGAAAGGGAATCTCCCGGATCTCCCCGGGCAATCCTCCCGGCTGCCAAAAGTGCCACACCGGAAGCGCGCTGCATCCGAAAGGCCTCCTGGGCAAGGCAAAGAAGGTTAACCTGCCCTTTCATGGTATTATAACACAAAAGGGCCCCATCTCCAATAAGAATTTTCTTATCCTGCAGGTTTTTTAATTCATCGGCAAGCTCTTCCAGGGAAATGGCACGGTCCTCCGTGATCCGCTCTATCTCTCCCTCATGGCAGCGAAAGAGTGCATTATAGACCTGGCTTCTCCTGGCATCCATGGATGCGCAAATAACGCCTTCAAAGGATGCGTGCAGGGCAGCCATTGCTTCCAAGGTAGATACTCCATAGACAGGCAATTCCCTGCCCCAGGCAAAGCCCTTGGCCGCAGAGACTCCGATCCGGATCCCCGTAAAGCTTCCCGGCCCGGAGGCAACAGCCACGGAATCAATATCCCGAACGGAAAGATCGCAGTTTTCCAGCAGATTATTTGCCATCTGCATTAGGGTCCGGGAATGGGTCTGGCCGCTGTTCTGATAATATTCGCCCAATAGTATACCATCCTGCAAGACAGCAACGGAAGCTGCCTTTGCCGAAGATTCAAACGCCAAAATACGCATGGCCTTAAACTCCTTCAATACTGACGGTTCGGCCGAAATCCGATTCCTCGGATTTCAAAATAGACACTCTGATGGCATCCTTCATAAGACCGGGAGCATTTTCACTCCACTCCACAGCGCAAACACCGCCCCGTTCCAGATAGTCCTCCCAACCGATATCAAAAAGGTCATCTTCAGAATGCAGCCGGTAGAGATCAAAATGAAAGAGCGGAAGGCGCCCGGAATCGTATTCATTCACGATGGTGAAGGTCGGGCTTGTGATTGGGTCACTGATTCCCAAACCGCGGGCCAAGCCTCTGGTAAATGCCGTCTTCCCGGCTCCCAAATCGCCGGAAAATGCAATAACATCCCCCGGATTCAGGCTTTTCGCCAACTCAAAAGCGATATTCTCCGTTTCCTCCGGGCTCTGAGACTGATAAACCATCCTATCACCTCTAATTTATCATACCATATTCTGTCAAATTATGCAAAAATTACTTTTTACTTGATAATCTCCCGGCAGAATGTTAGAATAACAGGACTGTTAAGCTCATCAATCAAGGGTATTGCTATGCGTAAAGTATTCAGCACAATTCAATATTTTTTCCGCAATGGCGACAGCATGCTGCTCTTTCTCTGTCTGGCCGCATCCGGTTTCGGCCTGATCATGATTGCAAGTGCTTCCCAGTGGCAGAATGACGGCGGCAGAATCCTTGTCCAGCTTGTTGCCATCCTTCTCGGCGTCATTCTCTTTATTCTCTTTTCTCTGCTCGACATCAGCATGATCGCCGAGCGGCGTGAAGTCCTTTTCGTTTTCAATCTGATCCTGATCGGTCTCCTCTTCACCCCTTTGGCAGAAGAGGTCAACGGCAATAAGAGCTGGCTGAACCTTCCTATCATCCCCTTCAACCTGCAGCCCGCGGAAATCTGCAAAATCACCTTTATCATGATCATTGCAAAAACGATGGATGCTTACCGGAACAGCATCTCCAAGTTTTCCACGGTCCTGCGCCTGGGTTTCCACCTCTGCTTCATCGTAGGCCTCCTGATGGTGGCCTCCAGAGATGCCGGTTCTGCCCTGATGTATGTTCTTATCTTCGTTGTCATGCTTTGGACCGGCGGTGTCCATTGGTCCTATTTCCTTGGCGGTGCCGGTTTGGTGGCAATTCTAGCCCCTATTGCATGGAATCTGAAAATCGGGGACTGGATGCTCATTGAGGACTACCAGCGAAACAGAATCCTCATGATTTTTGACAACACCATTGACCCCTACGGAAGCGGAATTCGCTGGCACACAAAAAACAGCCTTCTGACCCTGGCGAACGGCAGCATTACGGGACAGGGCCTTTTCAACGGTCTGCGGACACAAACCGGTGCCCTCTCTCAGCAGCATACGGACTTTATTTTCTCCGTTGTGGGTGAGGAGCTGGGCATTATCGGCTGCATGCTGGTGCTGCTCATTCTCTTCCTCATTATTTTCCACTGTTTCAAGGTCGGAATGAAATCCGGAAGCTATATGAACCGGCAGATTTGCATCGGCATCGGCTCCATGCTGATCTGGCAGGTCATTATCAATGTGGGTATGTGTACCGGGCTGACTCCGGTCATCGGTCTGACCCTGCCCTTCTTCAGCTACGGCGGCTCCTCCATCGTTTCAACCTTTGCCGCCATGGGAATCATCGCCGGAATCTATATGCATCCGAATTCCGATTCGGAACTGCGATATATCCGTCCTCCCTTCTAAAGATGAACAAGATAAACAAAAAAACAGGCTGATTACTCATCAGTCTGTTTTTTCATATTCACATCTACTTACAGCCTTGCCTGAGGCTGCTTTTTTAATGCTTTTTCCATGTTGCTGGACTGAATAGGACCAGGACCGGGAAGAGTTCCAATCTTCCGATCAGCATATCGAAGGTCAGAAGAAGCTTGGCTCCCCAGGAGTAAACCGCAAAGTTTTGCGACGGCCCGACGGCAGAGAGGCCGGGTCCGATATTATTCAGAGTCGCCAGTACTGCCGTGAAATTACTCAGGATATCCAAGCCGTCCAAGCTCAAAAGGAACCAGGAGAAAAGGAAAACCAGGATATAGGCAGCAAGATAGGCATTTGCCGTATCCACCGTATCCTTATCCAAAACCTTCCCATCCATTCTGCTGTGGCAAACTCTCTGAGGCTGCAAAACCCGCTGGAGCTGACACTTGATATCCTTCATGAGGATCAGGACACGGGATACCTTAAAGCCGCCGCCGGTGCTTCCGGCGCAGGCTCCAACCATCATCGCCATCACAAGGACCGTTTTGGAAAAGTTCGGCCACAAATCAAAATTCGTCGTGGCATAGCCTGTTGAGGATATCAGAGAACTCACCTGGAAGAAAGACTGCTGAAGCGCAGGGAAAAAGCCTCCGACCTGCCGCATAATATTCAGAGTAATCATGAATACGGCAGCGCCGACAATGACCAAATACCAGCGAACCTCCTCAATGGCGCAGGCCTTTTTTGCCTTACCCAAAAGCAGATAAAAGTAAAAGTTAAAATTGATACCGAAGAGGACCATAAACAGGGCAACAACATTCTGCTGTGCCAGAGTATAGCTTGCAAGAGAATCATTCCGGATTCCAAAGCCGCCGGTACCGGCTGTACCGAGAGAGAGCGTCACCGAATCAAAAAGGGGCATCTTCAAAAGGCGGAGGATGATGATCTCTATAAGCATAAGGGCAATATAAATCCCATAGAGGATCAAGGCCGTATCTCTCAGCTTCGGAACCAATTTCTCAACCATGGGACCGGGGCTCTCTGCCTTCATCAGGTTCGTATAGGAACCGCTGGCCTTTGGGAGCAGGGTCAAAAGGAAGACCAAAACGCCCATACCGCCGATCCAGTGGGTCAGGGAACGCCAGAAAAGGATTCCTTTCGGCAGTGCCTCCACATTCCCAAGGATGGAAGCACCGGTAGTCGTAAAGCCGGAAACGGTTTCAAAGAGGGCATCTACAAAATTGGGAATAGCCCCGCTGATGAGAAAAGGAAGTGTCCCGATCAGGCTCATCAAAAGCCAGCTCAGAGAGGTGATGACAAAGCCCTCTCTCAAATAGAACACCCGGCTCTTCGGTTTCCGAAGGAGGCAGGCGACCCCGATCACAGCGCAAATAAGGATGCTCCAAACAAAGGGTGCCAAAGCCTCCCCATATTGAATTGCCACCAGAAGGGGCACCAGAAGCAGCGCGCCTTCACAGCAGGCAATCCAGCCGAAGACATAGAAAATCATCGCAAAATTCATAGCTTCTCTCCTATGCCAAAATACCGCTGATGTCCTTCATGCCCTTTTCCAGGGTTACCAGGACTACATTATCACCCACGTGAATCTCATCGGAGCCACGGGGAATCCGGAACTCGTCTCCTCTCGTGATGCCGCAAATCAACTGGTTTTTCTTCAGCTTCAATTTAGAAATAGGGCAATTCGTGACGGCAGATTCTTCGGAAATGTGGAACTCCAGGGCCTCCAGACGGTCATCCAGGATCCTATAAAGTGTCCGCAAATTGTTCCCTGCCTGGTTTTCCAGCATACGGACATATTGTACAATGCTGTCACAGGAAAGGAATTTGGGATACACAAGGGAGCCGATATCCAGATTTTCCAACACACTGTCATATTCCAAACGGTTCAGTTTAGTGACCAGCTTGGCCTTGCTCTTCTGCTTGGCAAAGAGACTGAGCATGACATTCTCTTCATCAATATTGGTAATGGAGGTAAAGGCCTCGGCCTCTTCCAGGCCAACAGACATCAGGAATTCACGGTCTGTTCCATCACCGCAAAGAACCGTCACATCCGGGAAGTCCTCCGCAAGCTGTTCTGCCCGATCCGCTTTCTTTTCAATGACCTTAACGCGGACCTGATGCTCCAGCAGATCCTCAATCAGGTAATGCCCGATGGTGCCTCCGCCGACGATCATGGCGCTTTGAATGGGCTCTGTGCGAAGGCCAAGCTTCTGTAGGAATTCGATCCCCTTCTCCTTTGTTGCAAGGAAGGTGACGATATCTCCCTGACGAAGGCAAAAATCACCTCTGGGGATCAGGACTTCCTCTCCCCGCTCCACAGCGCAGATCAGAACATCACAGCCCAGGAAGGCAGAAAGATTTCTCAGCGGAATTGTGGCAATGCCGCTTTCACTCGGAACCACAAATTTTGTCAGGCGGACTTTTCCGTTTGCAAAGGTATCGATCTTCAAAGCAGCCGGAAAACGAAGCAACCGGGAAATCTCCGTTGCAGCTGTCAGTTCCGGATTGATAATGGCGGAAAGGCCCATCTTTTCACGAATGAAATCACTCCGCTCGTTATAGATGGGGTTCCGAACTCTGGCGATCGTATGACAGGAGGAAGACTGTGCCGCCAACATGCAGCTCAGGAGATTCACCTCATCCGAACCCGTTGCGGAAATAAAGACATCCGTATCTTCAATGCCTACTTCCTCCAGCAAGCTGACAGAAGATCCGTTTCCGACTGTTCCCAGGACATCCAAAGAATCCGTCAGTTTCCGAACACGCTTTGGGTTTAAATCCACGATAGTGATGGCATGACCTTCCCGGCTCAGCTGCTTTGCCGCGGCGGAACCCACCTTACCGCATCCAACAATAATAATTTTCATAAAGACCCCCGGACAATCAAAAACTGATAGATTCATTATAACACCGATTTTAAAAAAGTAAACGGGCAACTCATTTCCGGAATTCACCCTCATTTTCGGAATCCTTTCTAAAATTTCGCTTGCAATTATACAGATAATCATTTATAATATGGCCCGTTAGATTAGCCGGTGTGATGGAATTGGCAGACGTGCGGGACTCAAAATCCCGTGGACTAATCATCCGTGCGGGTTCGACCCCCGCCACCGGCACCAACAAA
>JAZUFG010000097.1:0-54936 GCA_045640565.1 Oscillospiraceae bacterium
TTAGACCAGAGGGCAAATGAATGTACTGCATGGCGAAGCCTCCCGTGCTGATTACTACGAAAAGCATACCAGCACGAAGCCTTTACGCATACCCTACTTCACATCAATCCCACAAGAAAAAGGATTGAGCCAAAATTTTTCCGGAACACGGAAAGTTTACTTGACATTTAGAAGAATGATGATATAATCACAAATGGAAAGCGTGCTTTCCATTCTCTTAGGAGGTGTTCAATGAAGAATCAACTTGAAGAATTGCGTAGACAGCACGGAGTAACGCAGGAGGAACTGGCGGATGCCCTATCGGTTTCACGGCAGACCATCGGCTCGCTGGAAAACGGCCGATACAATCCGTCTATTCTGTTAGCCTTCAAAATCGCAAACTACTTTCATGTGACGATTGAAGAAGTTTTTATGAATCCAGAGGGAATAAACAATGAAGAATAATAAAGTGAAAAGTACGATAATAACTGTGCTCGGCTTACTAGTGTTGGCCGCAGGCTTACTGGCAGTAAAATTCTTTGACCTTGGCAGTCAGACTGCCCCCTATTTGTGCATTGGACTCGGTTGTGGTGTGTTCGGTCAGGGGCTTGGAGAATTGATTACCCGCTGGAGTGAAAAGAGGCATCCGGAGATTGCACGGCAGCGTGAAATTGAACAAAATGATGAACGTAATATCGCATTACGTGATCGGGCGCAGGCCAAAGCTTACAGAATCATGATACTGGTATTTGGCGCCCTGTTTCTTGCCTTTGGACTGATGAATGTTGAACTTAGAGTAATCCTGCTTCTTGTTGCAGCATATCTGTATATTTGCGGCTGCAGCGTATTCTACAGTATCAAATACAGGAAAGAAATGTAGTATTGTTGCAATAATTCTCTCTTTATCTGTTTTATGAGAGCCAGTTTTTGCCGTAAAAGTTGCTTTGCAACCGTATCCTCCGATTTGAAACCGTGGGGGTCTGTTTGCAACCGCGCCTACCAATTTGAAACCGTAGGAGGAAATTCTATCAATATATGATTTCCTTTCCATAAAAGAAACGTCTTTTGTCTACCAAGGCAAAAGACGTTTCTTTTTGCATTTTAGGGCAAAATACAGGCAAAATCGCATAAAATGAGGCAAAACGGGCTTCGAGATGGCCTTTGCGGCTGTCCCGGAGCCCTTTTTTGTTTTCGGTACCGAAAACAAGGCGAAAATGCTGGTGTACTTTTGTGAGGTCTTTGCTCTGCAAAGTCCTTCGCGCTCTGTCAAGGCGGAGGGATTTGAACCATAATGCCGTACTATTTTGCAAGTTTTAGCTAATGTAGTTCACACTCTATAACACAACATAAAACGAAATTTCTTCTGTTTTACATTAACTTCTTGCGTTTTGTCAATTTTTGTCTTGCGTTTCTACTTGATTTCTTGCGTTTTTGTGTTATCATAACATTGTAAGGGGTGATAGATATGATTGAAAACGAACTGTTTGACCTAATTAGTCAAGTACAATCACAAAAATGCGAGGCACAGACTACAGAAGTGAAATCAGCCCATATGGGATGTCCAGAAAAACTATATGACACCATTTCCGCTTTTTCGAACCAAAGCAGCGGTGGAGTTTTTGTTTTTGGCTTAGATGAGCGTGAACACTTCAAAAAAGTTGGTGTTTATGATGCACAGGATCTCCAGAAGAAGGTTATGGAGTACTGTGAGCAAATGACTCCGGTCGTTCGCCCAGTATTTACGGTTTGCGAGGAAAATGAGCTTGTTTTTGTTTCGGCAGAGATTCCCCCTGTTGATGTTGCTGACCGTCCTTGCTTTAAAACGGCAAAAGGCCGTCTAAATGGTTCCTATATTCGGGTGGGAGATGCGGATAAACCCATGACAGAATATGAAGTATACAGTTATGAGGCTTTCCGAAAAAAGTATAAGGATGATATTCGTCCAATAGAAAGAGGTTCCATAGAACATCTGGATCAGAAAAAAGTAAATGAATATCTGACGAAGAAGAGAAATGAGCGACCACACCTTGCTGTCGTATCGGAACAGCAGCAATATGAGTTTACCGGCATTACGCAAAATGGTCAGCTTACCTTGACCGCATTGCTTTTGTTTGGAATTTATCCGCAGGCATATTATCCACAGCTTAGCATCATTGCAACCTGCGTTCCCGGAAATGAAATGGGGCGTGTAGATGCGTCAGGAGCTCGCTTTGTGGACAGCAAACGGATCGAGGGCACTTTGCCCGAAATGTTGGAAGGTGCATTGTCTTTTGTAAGAAAAAACATGCGTGTCGCAACAAAGATTGATCCAAGGACAGGAAAGAGAACGGACTTTCCGCAATATCCCATGGATGCCGTTCGCGAAGCGGTGCTGAATGCACTCGTGCATCGCGATTATAGTATTCACACGGAAGGCATGCCAATTCAGCTTATTTTGTTTGAAAATAGAATGGAAATTGTAAACCCCGGCGGATTATATGGCAGAATCACGGTAGATCAGCTTGGCAACGCCCAGCCGGATACCAGAAATCCGGTATTAGTAACTGCTATGGAAGCATTAGGGGAAACGGAAAACCGATATTCTGGTATTCCAACGATTCGGGCGTCAATGCAGAGCCATGGCCTTCCAAGCCCACAGTTTTTAGATACAAGAGGAAACTTTAAGGTCATCCTTTCCAATCATCAAGTGAGCGAAAAATATACACCCAACATTCAGGATGCCACGGACAAAAAAGGACTTAAAGAATTTTGCAAAACGCCAAGAACACGTCAAGAAATCATTGATTATCTTTCAATTGCCTCTGGACAGTATGCCCTACGCCGATATCTGGATCCACTGGTGGAAGCGGGCGTGATTCGTATGACGATCCCAGAAAAGCCTCGCAGTGAACTGCAAAAATATGTGACAGCAGAATAATGACAAACACCACGGTATTTTGCAGGATAAAAAAGCGATTTATTCTGTTACCGGAAGAGGTATTGAAATGAAGACTAAGCAGCGAATACTCCTGTGGCTCGGGCTGACGCTCCTGCTGATTGCTGCAATACTTATTTGTCTGCCGAAAACGGTGTATACCGACACCGAATATGAGCTGTCACGAAACGGTATCCCGCTTCACCTTTCCTGCATGACCTGTCCGAAAACACAGGGGGGAAGGAACATCCTGCTCATTCACGGGCTGACTTATTCCTCCCACGAATTTGACGTGGATTACAAGGACTACAGCCTTTCCCGCTATCTTGCGCGCAAGGGGTTTGCGGTCTGGCGGCTGGACATCACAGGTTACGGACAGTCCGGGCTGCCTGAAAACGGATTTGTCCCCGATTCCCTCTATGCGGCGGGGGATATCCATGCCGCCGTGGACAGGATCCTTGAACTGACGGGCGAGGAAACGATCGATCTTCTCGGCTGGAGCTGGGGAACAGTGACCTCTTCTTTGTTTGCCGCAGAGAATCCGCAGAAGCTCCATCGGCTGATCCTCTACGCGCCGATCCTTTCGGGATTGGGTGAAGCGGAGGTCACGGAGGATTATCACGCCAATTCCTGGGAGAATGCCGCAAGCGACTTTCAAATGACGGCGGATGGCGTGTATGATCTCTCTCTCACAGAGCAGGAAGTAATCGATATTTACTGCTCCAACTGCTGGCGGTACGACGGAGACAGCAGCCCCAACGGCGGCAGGCGCGATCTGCTGACCGACCCATCGGAGCAGCTGATCGATCTTTCGGCTATCTGCACTCCAACGCTTGTTATCTGCGGCGATACGGATCCGTATCTGGATTATGACGCCATTGCTTCCGCACTCGAATATCTCCCGGCGGGCTCGCAGCAGAAGATCATCCGGGGCGCGTCCCACGCGGTCATGATGGAAAAGCCCTATTATAAGGAATTCAGAAGAAGCGTTTTGACATTCCTGAGATAAAGCGGAATCGGCAATTATTCTTTGTGTGATCGCCGTTTTTGTGATACATTTCCCTTTGTTATTGTTTGGCAGAGCAGATGCTTTCTGCGACTGCTTATCCGCGCAGATCAATCAATAAAAAGGAGTAAAAATATGGAATACGAAGTCTTTTTGAAAACGAGAGCCCTGCTTGGTGAGGGCATCTGGTGGGATGATCGGAGACAGTGCCTGTTCTGGATTGATACCCTGCAAAAGGAGCTGCACTGCATTCAAAATCAAACGGATCAGCTTCTGCACGTCTTCCCGGACGCCGTCGGCTTCTGCGCGCCCTGTGAGGATGGCACATTGTTGGTCGGAAGCGGGCTTTCCCTGCTGCGATACGACCCGGACACGGATTCCGTCACCAAGCTGACAGAGGTTGATGCAGATATCCCGGAAAACCGATGGAACGACGCCAAGTGCCTTCCGGACGGATGTCTGCTGGGTGGAACAATGAATCGCGGTTTGGACAGCACAGAGGAAGACGGATTGCAAACCGGGCGGCTGTATCTTGTCGGTCAGAATTGCGTGCCGAAGCTGCTCTTTTCAAACATGATGATCCCGAACGGGATCGGCGCTTCAAAGGACGGGAGAACCGTTTATCACGCGGATACATACACCCACGAGATCCGGCAATACCGCTATTCACCTGATGCCGGAACACTGACCTATGAACGGTGCGCCGTGTCTATTCCCGAGAAGGACGGCGTTCCGGACGGCATGACGATCGCAGAAGACGGCACGCTGTTTTCCGCGCTTTGGGACGGCGGCGCAGTTCGCCGCTATGACCCGGCGACCGGGCAGGAACTTGCCTGTTTTTCCCTTCCTGTCAAGCACGCAACCTGCTGCTGTTTCGGCGGACCCAATCTGGACTGCCTCTTTATCACAACATCCAGCATCGACGCCCCGGAAGATGAATACCCGCTGGCAGGCAGCATTTTCATGGTCAAACCCGGGGTACGGGGCCGGGCAGTTGACCGCTTCCGCATATCCTGAACGGCAGGAAGATTGGGCTATACACGCACTTTATTCTTTATGGATATAGCGGCGTTCCACCCGATTGCTCAGAGCGCTCGTGAAAAAGACACCCTCGTGCCCCACCGTTTTCGCCAGCTCCTGCGCAGACAGGAAGGCGCCTCCCGAGCTGCGGCCGAAGATCGTCACCTCATCGCCAACCCGGCAATCGATTCCCGTTACATCCAAAAAAGACTGATCCATGCAAATGCCGATATAATGCGCCAATTCGTTCTTAACGAGGCAGGGACTCTTGGCAGAAACCAAACCGGAGAAAAGTCCGTCCCCATAGCCCACGCAAACCGTGGCCACCTTTGTGGGACGTTCTGCAACGAAAGCCGCATCATATCCCACAGACTCACCGGCCGAAACTTCATGGATATTTACAATACTTGTCCGCCAGGAGGCAAGCTCCTCCACTGCGCCGGGGCTTCCCGGCTGCTTGGGATCATCCCGGCTGTCCATGTACATTCTGCGCCCGATCCGCACCCCATCCAGAAAAGCTTCCCGGAACCATTCGGAGGCTCCGCTGTTGCAGACATGACAGAGGGGTATCGGGAAACCCGCGGCCCGGATTTGCTCAACTGCTTTCTGATAGAGGGCAAACTGCCGCTTCGCCAAGGGGGAATCCGGATGCTCTCCATCCACGAAGTGGGTGAAGCAGCCCTTGACCTGCAGGTGGGAAGCCCCGGCGAGAGCCTGCAGAAGCTCCGCTAGTTTTTCCCCGGGCTTGTCGCCGATCCTGTTCAGCCCTGTCTCTATCTTGATATGGACGCCGACTTTGCAGTTCTGACGGGCGGCTTCTGCCTCCAGAGCTTCAACTGTCGGGACATCAAAAACCGTCAGTAAGAGCTTGCCTTTTACCGCAAGAGGAAGCTGAAAGCCAGGAAATGCCCCTAAAACGAGAATATCCCGGCCGATCCCCGCTTTCCGGAGCTCCAGGCCCTCACCGACCTGAGCCACGGCAAAGGTCTGAATCTCTTTGAACTCCGAAAGGGCCTCCGCCATCTTTACGGCACCGAAACCGTAGGCATTCCCCTTGAGGACGGGAATCATTTGCGTTCCCTCCGGAATGGAGGCAAGCAATGAATGAATATTCATGTTGAATATACGCATATTGATTTCCAGATAGGAATTGAAGCAGTCCAAAGCCATTGGTTTTTCTCCTGTTATCCGCTCAAAAAAGCGCATTATTTCCGGCTACTATACTACTATATATATATAAATTTTGCAAGCACTAATTGTGCGTCATGAAAACTGCACAAAAAATGCGGCCAAGGCTCTCTCGGATTGTGCAAAAGTTACAAATCGTAAAAATATGCATAAATACTCATTGACAATGCATACTTATACGGTTATACTTGTGCCATCACAAGGGACTTGTAAGCCCCAACTTTAGGAGGTATGAAAAATGAAAAAGATCCTTGCTCTTACCCTCGCTTTGGTTATGGTGCTTTCACTGGTCGCTTGCGGCAAGAAAGCCGAACCCGCTTCGGAATCCGCCACCCCCACCATCGACGCCATCAAAGAAAAAGGCAAACTGGTCGTCATGTGCAACGCTGCGTTCCCTCCCTTCGAGTATGTGAACTCTGAAGGCAAGATCACCGGTGTTGACATGGACCTGGCTCAAAAGGTTGCCGATAAGATCGGTGTGGAACTGGAAATCGTTGACATGAACTTCGATCTTCTGATCGACGCTCTTAAGAATGGCAAAGGCGATCTTGTTGCATCCGGTATGACAGCAAGACCTGACCGTGCCGAAATCATTGACTTCTCCACCATCTACATCTCCATGGGCCTGAAGGTCATCATCCCCGTGGGCAGCGAGATCAAGACCTTTGACGATCTGGACGGCAAGAAGATCGCTGTTCAGGAAGCCACCACCGCTGACATCTACGCTCAGGAAAATTACAAGAACGCTCAGCTTCTGGAATTCAAGAGTGCTGTTGACGCCAGCAACGCCGTTAAGAGCGGCAATGCAGACTGCGCGATCGTTGACATGCTGCCTGCTGAATACCTGACCACCCAGAGCCCCGACGCAATCCAGCTGATGCCTGATCTGCTCTCCGCAGAAGACACCGCCATGGGCGTTGCCAAGGGTCACGAAGATTTCCTGGCTGTTGTCAATGAGGTTCTGGAGACCGCTATGAAGGACGGCTTCCTGGATGATTCCTTCAACAAGCATATGGAGAACTTCTCCCTCGAATGAGAATTCCCCTTCCCTCCGAAATAAAGAGAGATTTATGCTTTCTGAGAAAGCGCCCCCTCGGCGCTTTCTCAGTTAGCTATGTATAAGGAGTATTTTGAAATGGCTGAAAACAGCTGGCTTTCCGTTGTATTAGATGACTTTTACCGCGGACTTATTGTGGATGACCGCTGGAAGCTCTATATTGAGGGCACCGGTGTCACCCTCCTTCTGGCAGCAGTCGCCTGCCTGATCGGTATTGTCATCGGTATTCTGGTGGCAATCGGCCGTTATTACGGCACCCGCAGAAGCGCCGGGCCTCTGGCCAAGGCAATTGCCGGGCTCTGCGACTTCTATACTACCGTCATCCGCGGCACACCTATGGTCCTGCAGCTCCTGATCATTTACAGCCTGACCGTGTGGACCAAAGGAACCTATGCCTGTATGATCGGATTCGGAATCAATTCCGGCGCCTATATTTCGGAGATCTTCCGGAGCGGCATCAATTCCGTGGACATCGGGCAGACGGAAGCCGGCCGTTCCCTGGGACTTTCCGAAACCGTTACCATGACGCGGATCATTCTTCCCCAGGCCATCAAGAATGTTCTTCCCGCTCTTTTTAATGAGTTTATCGCACTGGTAAAGGAAACCTCCGTAGCCGGCTACATCGCTGTTCGGGATGTCACCAAGGTTGCTTCCTCCATCAAGGGCACCTATTTCATCTCCTCTCCGCTTTACATTGCGGCAGTGATTTACCTCGTTGTGGTTCTGGTTCTGACGCGCCTGCAGAAGAAATTGGAAGGGAGGCTCGCTCGCAGTGATAGAGGTTAAAAATCTTTGTAAAAGCTTCGGTGAAGTTGAAGTCCTCAAGGGGATCAACACCAACATTGAGAAGGGCGAACGCATTGCCGTTATCGGTCCTTCCGGCTCCGGCAAGAGCACTTTCCTGCGCTGCCTGAACCTTCTGGAAGAACCGACTTCCGGTGAGATCTGGTTTGAGGGTCAAAACACGCTGGACAAAAACACCGACATTGACAAGGTCCGAATGAAAATGGGCATGGTGTTCCAGCATTTCAATCTCTTCCCGCACTTCACCATTCGCCAGAATATTACCTTTGCTCCGGTCCAGCTCAAGCTGATGACCCAAAGCGAGGCCGACAAAAAGGCAGACGAGCTGCTGACCCGTATCGGCCTTCTGGATAAAGCAGACACCTATCCGGCTATGCTTTCCGGCGGCCAGAAGCAGCGTGTGGCTATCGTCCGCGCCCTGGCAATGAATCCGGATGTGATGCTCTTTGACGAGCCCACCTCCGCCCTTGACCCCGAAATGGTCGGCGAGGTCCTGGAGCTGATCCGGGAGCTGGCAAATGAAGGCATGACCATGGTCATTGTTACTCACGAAATGGGCTTTGCCCGTGAAGTTGCCAACCGGGTCCTCTTTATTGATGAGGGCGTCGTGAAAGAAGAGAACAGCCCCCAGGAGCTCTTCGATCATCCCGTTTGCCCCCGTCTGCAGTATTTCCTTTCCAAAGTTCTGTAAATAAAAAAATAATATATATTGAGGAGAAAAAATCATGGATAAGAGTTCTATCAAGAAAATCGTGCTGGCTTATTCCGGCGGCCTGGATACTTCCATCATTATCCCCTGGCTGAAGGAAAACTACAACGACCCCGAAATCATCGCTGTGGCCGGTAATGTCGGTCAGGCCGATGAACTGGAAGGTCTGGAAGCCAAGGCTCTCAAGACCGGCGCTTCCAAGCTGATCGTGGCAGACTTGGTCGATGAGATGGTGGACAGCATCATCATCCCCAGCATGAAGATGGATGCCAAGTATGAAAAGTACCTCCTGGGTACCGCTTTTGCCCGTCCCATCATCGGCAAGAAGCTGGCTGAGATCGCTCTGGCCGAAGGCGCAGATGCCATCGCTCACGGCTGCACCGGCAAGGGCAATGACCAGGTTCGTTTTGAGCTTGCCATCAAGCGTTTTGCTCCCGACATGAAGATCATCGCCCCCTGGCGTGAATGGGATATCAAGTCCCGTGACGAAGAAATCGACTACGCTGAGGCACACAATGTTCCTCTGAAGATTTCCCGCGAAACCAACTATTCCAAGGATAAGAACCTCTGGCACCTGAGCCATGAAGGTCTGGATCTGGAAGATCCCGCCAATGAGCCCAATCTGGACAAGAAGGGCTTCCTGGAGATGGGTGTTTCTCCCTATCAGGCTCCCGATGTTCCCACTCTGGTTTCCATTGACTTTGAAGCCGGCACTCCCGTTGCTGTCAACGGCGAGAAGATGAAGGCCTCTCAGATCATTGCCAAGCTGAACGAGCTGGGCGGCAAAAACGGCATCGGCATCCTGGATATCGTGGAGAACCGTCTTATCGGCATGAAGGACCACGGCATCTACGAGACTCCCGGCGGCACCATCCTCTATTTTGCTCATGAACAGCTGGAAATGCTGACTGTAGATAAAGAGACGATGCACCTGAAGCAGAAGCTGGCTGTTGACTATGCTGACCTGATCTATAACGGCAAGTGGTTCACCCCCCTGCAGGAGGCTCTGACCGCCTTTGCCAACCAGGCCAACAAGAACGTGACCGGCACCGTTAAGCTGAAGCTCTATAAGGGCAATATGATCAACGCCGGTATCACCTCTCCCAATTCCCTCTACTCCGAGAATCTGGTTACCTTCGGCGAAAGCGATTATGACCAGGCCCAGGCTGAAGGCTTCATCAACATCTGGGGTCTTCCCACCAAGGTGGAAGCCTACCGCGAAATGGGCAAGCTTTAATTCCCAAACGATCTCATTTTTGATCCGATAACAGTATCACGAGGAGACAACTATGGCAAAGATGTGGGCCGGAGTCAGTTCCGGACAAACCAGCAAGCTGGCAGATGATTTCAATTCCTCTCTTCATTTTGGCTGGCGTGTTTACCGGCAGGATATTCGGGGCAGTATGGCGCACGCCGCCATGCTTGCCGACTGTGGGATCATCCCCGCCGAGGACGCTGCCGCCATTCAAAAAGGCCTTCAGTCCATTCTGTCCGATCTGGACAGCGGGGCGCTGACCTTTGACCGCCCCTGCGAGGACATCCACATGTTCGTGGAGGAGATCCTTACAGAGCGTATCGGGGAGCCCGGGAAGAAGCTCCATACTGCCCGCAGCCGGAATGACCAGGTAGCATTGGATCTGCGTCTTTATCTCCGTGATGAGGCAGCAGAGATCCGCCAACTGACAGCAGCTCTCATCTCCGCCATCGTCAAACAGGCAGAGGCAGGCAAGAGCTATATCGTGCCCGGCTACACCCATCTGCAGCGTGCCCAGCCTATCCTCTTTGCCCAGCAGCTTCTGGCCTACGCCATGATGCTCCTGCGGGATGACGGGCGCATTGCCGATGCTGTCAAGCGGATGAATTACTCCCCCATCGGCTGCTGCGCTCTGGCAGGCACCAGCTATCCCACGAACCGGCAGGCTGAGGCCACCGCCCTGGGCTTTGACGGCGTATGCCGGAACAGCATCGACGGCGTATCCGACCGGGATTTCTGCTTGGAGCTTATGAGCGCTCTCTCCGTGGAAATGATGCATCTCTCCCGTTTGTCCGAGGAGCTGATCCTCTGGTCCAGCTTTGAATTCCGCTTTGTGCGCCTGGACGATGCCTATACGACAGGCTCTTCCATCATGCCTCAGAAAAAGAATTCGGACATGGCAGAGCTGGTCCGCGGCAAAACAGGCCGTGTCTATGGCGATCTGATGGCCCTTCTCACTGCTCTGAAAGGTCTGCCTTTGGCATACAACAAGGATATGCAGGAAGATAAAGAAGCCGTCTTTGACGCCGTGGACACTGCAAAGATGTGCCTGCAGATCATGGCCCCCATGCTGGAAACCATGAAGGTCCTGCCCGAGAACATGAAGAAGGCCGCTCAGGAAGGCTTTATCAATGCAACGGATCTGGCAGACTATCTGACCTGCAAGGGAATGCCCTTCCGCACTGCCTACAAGCTGGCGGGAGAGATCGTGGCCGACTGTATGGACAAGGGCTATGTGCTGGAGACCTACCCCATAGAGGAATACCGCAAGAAGAGCGAGCTCTTTGATACGGATGTCTATGAAGCGGTGGATCTGAGCAGCTGCGTCAACCGCCGCAGTTCTGAGGGCGGCACCTCCCCTGCCTCCGTGGAGGCTCAGATCGCCTATGTCAGGCAGGAGCTTGCAAAAACAGAATAACAAAATTTTCTATGCCCGGACGGATAATTCCATCCGGGCATTATTTCTTTATAATCAACTATTTTCAGCAGCTACAAAAAAGTGCTGGGAAAAGCAAGGCCATGATGCACAGAACGGCTTTATGTTCATTAAATCCCATATAATGTCATATTTTTCCTTCTGAAAGGGGCCTTTTCCCTATGAAATAATGTGTTTTTCCGATTTTTTTCTTCAATAAGCTTGCAATTTCCCCATGGAATGCTACAATGAATTTGTCTCGGGAATGGTGACCCAAGGATATTTGGAAAAAGGAGGCTGAAAATGGGACTTTTCAAAAAGGAAAACTGCTGCCTTTGCGGAGGAAAAACCGGACTTTTTGATAAAAAATGCCAGGACGGAAAAATCTGCAAAGATTGCCAAGGGAAGCTTTCCGTCTGGTTTGATGACTACAAGGACGCCACAGCGGATTCCCTAAACGAGCAGATCGCCCAAAAAGCAACGGATGCGGAAGATATGAAACTCTGCAATTTCTCCAAGGTATTCGGCGAATTCGGTGTCATCCTCTTGGATGAAGAAAAACGAAAATTTGCCGCTCTGCGCGAAACAAGCAGCGGTCTTTTCGGAAGCCAGCGGAGCGTAAAAAGCTTTGAAGACATCGCGGACCTGAACCCCGATCTGATTTCCTTTGACCAGGTCAAGGATTTTGAGATCGATATCACGGAAGGCACCCGGGAAGAAAAGCAGACCGTGAATGGGCAGCAGGTGAGCTACGACCCACCCCATATCCTCTATATGTACACCTTCACCCTCCGTCTCCAAATCGACCATCCCTATATTCATTCCGTGCATATCCAGCTCAACAATGGGGCTGTTCAGATTAAGAATGTCGGAAGGCGCCTTTGGACAAACCCGGGACGCAAGCTGGCGGCCCACCTTTTGAACCTTCCCGGCCTGATTCTGGAGGACCGGGCGGCCATCTACGACAATGAATCCCTGCTGGCCAGCTTCCTTCGCAGTCCCTATGAAATGCCCGAATACTCCTACGGCTTCAAGTGCAGCATAGCGAACTGGAAGGATATTCAGAAATATCAATACTACCTCGTTATGGCCCGTGAAATTCAAAGAATCATTACCGGAAAAGAATAAGGAGAATGAAAATGAAAAAACTGATTGCCGTGATCCTGACTCTTGGCATGCTCCTGGGTCTCTGCGCCTGCGGCAGTTCCAAGGAGGAAGAAGCTCTCTGCGGAACCTATACCCTCTATGCCATGAATTATGATGAAGACACCATTCTCTATGCCGAGGAGCTGATGGGCGGCGAGAATACCATCACTTTGAAGAGCGGCGGCATGGCCGATATGGTCCTGCAGGATCAGCCCGCCACCGTAAAGTGGAAAATAGACGGCACAAAACTCACCCTGACGGCAGCAGACGGAGACATGGAGGGAAGCATTGAAAACGGCATCCTCACCCTTGTCCTAGACGGCTCCAACCTTTACTATCTCGCGGAGGGTGTCTCCGGTGAGAGCATCCCCGCCATGACTCTGGACGAAATGCTCAACGGCGTTATGGACGAAGCTTTGGGTGACGCTTCCGATTGGCTCTCCGATGAGGGTGAAGCCTCCGAAAGCGGGGCTCCAAAAGCTCTGACGGAAGTGCAGGAAATGTGGAACGGCTGGTGGTACGGCGGCATTGATATCAACGGCTGCTCCGGAGATTGGGAAGTCATCAATAACATGACCTATGATGCCACCATGTATGTGGAGCTGGATGAGAACGGCGTTGGCTTCATGGAAGTGTATGAATTCGGCCAGATCATGGATTCCGAGACCCCGAATCTCTTTGCGGAACTGAACTGCCACGGAGACCTGAACTACCTCTATGGCGATTCCGGCACAAGTTTCGGCCTGGAAATCAACAGCTCCGATTGGATGTTTGTGCACAATCTTGCCAATGCCGAGAAGATCAATATGGGCTCCGCCGCCCAGTTTGACAACGGAAAATTAGGCTACGACCTGACTTTGATGCCCTGGGGCAGCTATTGGGAAGGCGAAGAAGCTTACACTTGCTTCCTTCCCGGCTTTGAGGACTATATTGAATGTATTGAGGACGGGCAGATCGATCCCTACGGAAATTACGCGGAAAGCGAATCCGGCAGTGAGAGGGAATCCGAGCCCTCTGAACCCACTGAGCCTTCTGACTCCGGCAAATCCTCTGAAAAGGCTTCCACCGGCAGCTCCGGAGCTAAGTCCCCTCTTCTGGGCAGCAACCCCACCAAGCTGGACATCGGCAACGGACGCCTCTTCGTTTACTATCCCGGCGACCTCTTTGACTACAATGCCGACTATGGCAAGATCCAGAGCAAGGACAGCGGACTGGGTATCCTCTTTGACCCCATGCTGGGCGAAAACAATCTGGAAGAACTCCGGGCTTCTTATGAGGAAGTCAACAGTAAAGAGGACGACTACTCCCTGAGGGATCTCACGGTAAACGGATATAAGGCCATCTGCATGACCTATTCCGATTGGCTGGGTTCCACCATGCGTGTGGATGTGGATTTCGGCGCAGAGTATGACGAGTACTTCGGAATCAGTTTTGCTGTCTCCGGTGATTCTCTGGAAGAATGCGACACTGAGCTCGTATGGGCCATTATTGAATCCTTTGAGTTGAAATAAGCACTGTCAATGCAGCATGACAAGAAATCAAAAGATGCATAAAAGAAAAGCGAGAGGGCACTGTGCCCTCTCGCTTTTGTATGAACACGATTTCAGCTTATCGCTGAAAAAACTCTGCAGGAAAAGAAATCGGAAGGCATGGGAGCACTTGGCTTTCCATGCCTTCCACTTTCGTTGAAGTCCAGTCATTCCATCCGAATGAAACAACTCTCAGGAATCCGCCGGGATATCCTCATCGACGACCGCTCTCTTTTTGTATTCAAGGCAAAGCATGGTGATATCATCGAACTGCGGAGCATCACCGACGAAAGCATCGATATCAGCCTTGACGGCAGGGAGAAGCTCATAGCAGCCCTTGTCGGAATTTGCATTGAGAACTTCGGTAAGGCGATCCATGCCGTAGAGCTGATTGTTTGCATCCGTGGCTTCGGTAACACCGTCCGTATATTGGAAAATCTTATCGCCGGGCTCAAGCTGGAACACACCACCGCGATAACACATGCCCTCCATGCCGGCAAGAACAAAACCGGGGCGAACCTTTTGTGCTGAATAGCTATTAGCAGCCTTATAGATGAAGGGCATTTCATGACCGGCATTGACATATTTGAATTCGCCTGTAACAAGGTCAAGCACACCTTCAAATGCGGTGACAAAGAGGCCGCCGCTGTTGGATGCGCAGAGAAGCTCATTAACGGTGGAGAAAACCTTGCCAAGGTCATCAAAGGGGAAGCTGTGGTCCTTAATAAGGGTCTTGGCAATGACCATGAAGAGGGCCGCAGGTACGCCCTTGCCGGAGACATCTGCCACGACAATGGCAACATGCGTCTTATCCAGCATGAAGAAGTCGTAGAAGTCGCCGCCCACCTCCTTGGCGGGGGTCATGGTGGCAAAAATATCAAACTCGTCATGATCCGGGAAGGCCGGGAAGGTAGAAGGCAGCATGGAAGCCTGAATCTGCGTAGCTACGTTGAGCTCTGCGCCGATCCTCTCCTTTTCGGCCGTAACGGCATTGAGGTCATGGATGTAGTCCACCAGGGCATCTAACATGAAGTTGAAGGAATTGCCCAATTCTTCGATCTCATCGCCGGTCCTGATTGAAATTCTGTGGTCGCTGAAGTTTTTGCTATTGGTGACCTCGTTCGTAAACGAAGCAAGCTGTCCCACAGGCCTTGTTACGGCAAAACGCACGAAAACAATGTAGCCGAGAATGGCAAGAGCAACGATGATAAAGGAAATCACAAACATCTTCGTAAGGAAGCTGTTCAAGTATTCACGCACGCCGTTCATATCCAGAATATACTGTACCTCGGCAATGGCGACGCCGTTTTCATCCAGAACGGGAGCGACTCCGGTATAGTTGTAGCCATAGTCATTATCTGTAATGACAGGAACCTCTACGCCCTTGTTCTGCGAATACTGATCCCATATCAGCTGATAGTTCGCCATGTCCGCCTCATCGCTCACCACATCCACATAAAGGCAATCCGTACCATAGGGCAGCTGATTGGCGGGATCATCGCCCATCTCGGGCACGAGGGAATCAATATAAAACTTTACGCTGTCCTCATCCGGAACCACCAGAGAGAGGAAAGTAATGCTGCCGTCCTTCTTGATCTTGTTGAAAAGATCATATGTCCGGGCATATGCCTCGGTACTGTCGCCATTTTCCGCAAGGATCTCCTTCACATCATCCAGAGACAGCATGGAAGCAACTGTTTTACAACCCATGACAACTCTATCTGCGTAAAGATCCTCCAGGGAGCTCTTGGAATTCCGGAAACTGAAGATAGAAATAAAAACAGTCAGCAGGCCACCGAGCACGGCAAGCGAGATAATCAGCTTTGGAAGCAGTTTAAGTTTCATGTCCATTCTCCTTATTAAAAATACAATAGTAGACTGCTGCGCGGCAGCGGCAGCGCCCTTTGCATACAGGGCAGATGAGGTTCAGATTATTATACCAGACATTCTCCGTTTCTGCAAGGAAAAGAAAATCCGCAGCCTGCATGGTCATGCCGAGAGGAACATCCTCTCCTGCCTTCCAGCAGACAACATAGGCAAGGCAGGCGCCAAGCCGGGAAAGCGACTCCGATGCAAACCGGATCATCTCTGTGGAAAGGCCCATGCTGCGAAAGCCCGGAGCAAGGGCAATGGACTGAATATTGCCGACGGGAGCCTTGCCCGGACAAAGGCGCAGCAAAGCGTCCTTGGGAAGATTGGCCCCTCTCTCAGCCTCAGAGCGGTCAGAAAGATAAAAATAAAGATAACCCGCAAACTCATCTTCCGGTGAAAAGAGAAGGTAAAAGTAATTCTCTCCGCCAATGCGCGCAAGAAGCTCCTCCCGCAGATAGAGATCCTTCCCTACACTGCTGTCGCTCAGGCGCTTGACCGCATCCACATCCTCTTCCCGCATCAGACGGAGGAAAAAGCCGGGGTGAGAGGCTAAGGGGATCTTTTCTTCAGCCATTCTCACACCTCCGCGCCGTCAGTACCCGAAAGCCCATGGAAATTTCCGTCCCGTCACTGAGAATCGCAGAGCGGAGAGAGGGCAGGTTATCCCTGAGCCACGCAGCGTCCCGGCAAAGGCGGCTGTTCTCCGGGTCAGAACGCAGAAGGAGGTCCAAATCATCCTCCAGGTAGGTGAAGAAGGTTGTGTAAATATCCTGTTTTTTCTGTGTATCACCCGGCAGCGCACGAATTTCCTCATTTTCTATTTTGGGGAGATAACCGCATCGGCTCAGCATTTCCGGAAGTTTTGCGCTGAAAGCGCGGTTTCCTGCGTAAGGATCCCGGGCAAGCACAGCATGAAATTCCTGCAGCAGCATGTTTCCTTCCCCGCTGAGAACAGAAGCGCCGTCATAGGGTTCTGCGATGAGGAGGACTCCCTCGGGGGCGAGAAAATCGCGCAGCATTTTCAAAACGCTTTCTGCCTCCGGCAGATGCATCAGAACAAAAGAGAGGTAGATGATATCAAAGCTCTCTATGCCGCACTGCGCCATAATGGAGCGAATCTTCCCTGCCGAGGAGGCATTGCCGCAGTCACAGGAGAAAAAATGAAAAACCTCATTGCCGTAACGCTCCTGGGCTTCCTCCGCCAGCTCGGAGTTGAACTCCAAACCCAGCACGACAGAAACAGCCGGGGAAGAAAAATAGCGATGGGTTTTCCCGCCGCTGTTGCAGCCGAGATCAAAGACACGAAGCCCCTGCCGCCCTGCCAAAAGGCGCTCAATAACAGGCTTTTCATAAGGCGTGACCAGTCGGGACTGCACCCGGAGCCTCTCCAATTCTTTTTGATCGGTAAATATTTCCTGAAACTTCATTTCACTGTATCCGCCTTATACGGTCATATATAAATAGTTGAATATGAGCTTTCTCTGGTAGAAGCAAGTTTTGCTTCTCTTGTTGATAAAGGCAAGAACGCCGTTATCAATATCGTCACCGTTGGACTCAAAGGGGTTATAGGAGCGGACATTGTCGCGAATGCGCAGGATCATTTCCCCATCCTCCGCCATCATTTTCACATTGATGTAGCAGGGGCGGTCGCCCTCCAGCCCGAACTTGATGATGTTGAGCAAAAGCTCCTCCACAACGAAATTCACGAAGAAAACCTGCTTGGGACCTAAGCCCATCTCATCACAGGCCGCCTCCAGTTCTCCGGCGATCTGCGCCATGCTTTCCGTCTGGATCGTGTAATGGGCTTCAAAGCTCTTCCCTTCAAAGGAGTAATTCTTCTGCACGAACTTTTCCGAATTGCCGGCAGAACGGATAAAGAGAATGAAAACAACGCAGAGAAGCTCCGTGAGCACATATGTCGTTGCTAAACCGTTGATTTCCAACTTGGAAATCGTGACAGCGCCAATAATCAACATCAATCCGAAATTTCGAACTATCGACATGCCGGCGGCGAGCCGGGCCCTGCCGATCACCTGCCAATAGGCAGTGATAAGAGAGTTGACCCCGGTAAAGGTGGTGCTGATCGCAAAAATTCGAAGGGCGCTTGCCGCGAAGGGCACAAGCTCTGCCGAAAGGCCGAAAAGAACGGCAATCTTTCCGGCGAAAATCGCAATCACGGTGCCAAAGACAAAGCCGGAAATCAGGATGGTCAACATGCCCTGCTTTAAAACCGTGCGGATGCTTTCCGGATCCTTCTCGCCGATGAAGATGGAAGTAACGGTTGAAAGTGCGTTGGCAGAACCGTCGTAGAGGGCAAAGGGGATCGTGCTTGTGGTGTATATTACGCCGAAGATGGCAACAAAACCAACACCGTTACTCGTTTTCAAAAGGAGTGAATTGAAGAAAACCATGACAACTGCCTGGAAAATGTATGCTGAGCCCATCCCGAAACCGTTGCTGATGAAAGCCCATATCTCCGAGAGCTTCGGCAGGGCAAAACCCAGTTTCAAAAGAGACTGCTTGCGGAAGAAGTGGGATAAGAGAACGAGATCCGCAAAAAATTCTCCGATGCAGAGGGAGAGAGAGGCTCCGATGATGCCCCATCGGAAGAAATACATGAAAACAACATCCAGAATAATATCCGTCACAATGACCACGCCTGCGGCAACGGCAGCGCAGCGGGGGTTGCTGTCTGTCCGAACAGATACCGAGAGAATATGATTGAGGACAAAGAGGGGCACAGAATAAAGCACAACCGTCAAATACTGAACAGCAAGGGAATGTAGCTCATCCGTCACACCCAAAAAGCGGAAGAAAGCATCCCGGAAGAAAATCGGGATCATCAGATATACCGCGCTGATAATGAGCCCCACTGTGAGAACCTTATGAAAAGTATTATTGGCCTCTTCGGCCTTCGATTCGCCAAGGAATCTGCCAATCTTCACATTTGCTCCGACGCCCAGGGTCAGGCCGATCAGAGAATAAGAGAGAAAGACAGGGGTGGAGAGGTTGGATGTGGCAAGGCCGTCGCTGCCGATCAGGTTGCCCACAAGAAGAGCATCCACCAAAGTGCAGAGCGTAACCGCAAGAGAGGCCAAAATCCCCCAAAACAAGAAATTCCGGTAGGCACTGCGGGCAAATCTTTCCGTCATCTATGTGAACCCCCATACTGTCATCGTTTCTAGGTATTATATCGCAACAGTCCACAGAATGCAATTGTTTGCATGGGAAGTTCTTTGAATTCTCTTTTTCCGCAATCGGAATCACCCTCAGCCAAAGGAATCATAAAGCGTGTTTATCGGGCCGCATGATGACAAATAACCTGTTTTTCAAAAGCGGATATCTTGTACCCTTCCCACTGTTTATGTTATAATGTAAATATCTGAGAAAAGCAGGTGATTTTGTGAAGACCCTGATCGAATTATACGACGAGCGGCCGATCGAAAATGTTCTGGCCTCTGAGGTTTTCTGCCCGGAGAGGACCGTTTTCCTCTGTCCCGGCGAAATCGCACAAAACAAACCCCTGCAGGAGAAGATCCGCAGCTATTTTGCCCACAGAGGCCTGAGCCTTCAGGTGGAGTTTCTGGAATCCAGCCTCTACCGGAGTGACCGGATCCTCAAGCAGCTTCGCAAGATCGCAGCAAACTATCCGGACTGTGCCGTTGATATCACGGGAGGAACAGATGCTGCCCTTTTTGCCTGCGGGCAGTTCTGCGCCGAATCCGGCATTCCCGCCTTCACTTACGGCAGAAAGCGCAATCTCTTTTTCAATATCCACAACGCGGAATTCGCCCATGAGTACCCCTGCGAGATCCGGCACACCGTGGAGGATTGTTTCCGCATGGCCGGCGGCAACCTGCGCCAGGGCCGGGTGGACAATTCCATCCTTCACAAATATCTGGATAAAATCGATCCTTTCTTCCGGATCTTCCTTCGAAATCGGGGGGACTGGACCCGAACCGTGAACTATATCACCGCAGCCTCCCAGACAGCTTATAAGCAGGAAATCTCCACGGAGGTGCGGACAAAACGGACTGTCAAGGGCGATCGGGGCATGCTGACTGCTCCCATGACCTGCCTGCGGGAATTGGAGAGCATCGGCTTCCTCCAAGATCTCCGGGCCGAGGGTGAAAACCTTTCCTTCCGCTTTGCAGATCTGCAGATCCGAGCCTGGCTGAGAGACATCGGCAGTGTCCTGGAGCTCTATACCTACAAGGTCTGCCTGGACAGCGGGCTTTTCCAGGATCTCGTGACCAGCGCCGTGGTGGACTGGGAAGGCAGCGGTGAGCAGGGCGCCGTCACCAATGAAATCGATGTCATGGCCATGCGGGGCGTGCTGCCCGTCTTCCTGAGCTGCAAGACCGGTGAAGTTGCCACAGAGGCCCTGAACGAATTGGCTGTTTTGCGGGACCGCTTCGGCGGAAAATCTGCCAAGGCCGCCATTCTGACTGCCAGGACCTGCAATACCGTCACCCGGCATAGGGCAAGTGAGCTGGGCATCGATGTCATTGATCTGAACGACCTGAAATCCGGCAGGACAGAAGCCCTGATCCGGGCCATGCTGCAGGCAGAGAACCCTTGATATTCTTCCCCCTTCGTGCTATATTTTTTCAAAAGACATGCAAAGAAAGCAGGTATCAGATATGGAAACCGGTAAGAAACCCCATAGCCGACAGAAAACCGTGGGCAGCGGTTCTGCCAATTTAGGCAAAGGGCAGCAGGTCCACATGGGTTCCGGCCCTGTGGGCGGCAGCTCCAGACCCGGAGCTCCTTCAGGCAATCGCAGTGCCCGGCGAGGCATCATCCCCGGCGTCAATCTGAATCTCAAAACGATTCTGATCATCGCGGCCGTTATCATCGTCCTGAGCCTGGTCTTTAAAAAGTCCGGAGGGCTCTTCTCCGGCTATGAGGACAGCGAGGGCCTCTACTATGAGGACAGCTCCGTCCAAAGCTCCTCTTTGCTTGACAGCCTGATCGGCGGCGGAAACAGCTCCGGCTATCCTTCCTCCTCCAACAGTTCCGGGGTCTCCGGCGGCAACTCCGGAGTGGCGGATTACAGCGTTTCCAAGCTGGCAAGAGACCGCTACTACACCCCCGTGGGCAACGGAAAAGACACTGTGACGGTCATGGTCTACATGTGCGGCACGGACCTGGAATCCAAATATGCCATGGCCAGCAAGGACCTGAACGAGATGCTGGCTGCCGATATCTCCGACAAGATCAACCTCATTGTGGAAACCGGCGGCTGCAGCCGCTGGCAGAACAACATCGTCTCTTCCTCTGTGAACCAGATCTACAAGCTGGGCCATAAGTCCATGACTGCCGTGGAAGAGAACTTCGGCAAGGGCGCCATGACAGATCCGGAGAACCTGGCCAAGTTCATTCAATACTGCGGCAAAAACTATCCCGCCGACCGAAATATTCTGATTTTCTGGGACCATGGCGGCGGTTCCCTTTCCGGCTATGGTTATGACGAAAAGTACCCCAATTCCCCTTCCATGACCCTCGGCAAGATCAACGAGGCCCTGAAGGACGGGGGGCTGACCTTTGACTTCATCGGCTTTGATGCCTGCCTGATGGCCACCTTGGAAACCGATCTTGTCTGCAACGGCTATGCGGACTACATGATCGCCTCTGAGGAATCCGAGCCCGGAACCGGCTGGTATTACACCGGCTGGCTCAACAAGCTCTCTCAGAACAGCTCTGTTTCCACCGTAGACCTGGGCAAGCAGATCGTGGATGACTTCGTCGCTGCGAGCTGTTCCGCCTCTTCCCAGGCGCAGGTGACCCTCTCCGTGGTCGACCTGGCCGAGCTGGAAGGCACGGTTCCCGAAGCCATGTCCTCCTTTGCGACAGCTACCAATAAGCTGGTGAAATCCGATGACTACCAGCTGGTTTCCAACGCAAGAGCGGGAGCAAGACAGTTTGCCAAACAGAGCCGCCTGAACCAGGTGGACCTGGTGGACTTTGCGGACCGCATGGGAACTGCCGAGGCCAAGAATCTCTGCGAGGCTCTCCTGGGCTGCGTGAAGTACAACAAATCCACAATTTCCCGCAGCAACGGCATCAGCATTTACTTTCCCTATGAGACCAAGAGCAGCGTGAACAATGCTGTTTCCACCCTGAATGATCTGAGCGAAGAAGCGGATTATACGGAGTGCATGGCCGATTACAAGAGCTGCATCCAGTCCTTCGCCAGCCTGCAGTATGGCGGCCAGATTGCCTCTTCCGCATCGACCGTCGGCTCTGCCGGCTCCTCCATGGATTGGGGCAGCCTCCTGGGCAGCCTGATCAACAGCTCTGCCACAACGACCACTTCCTCCTCCGGTTCTCCCATCGGAAGTCTGACGGACATTCTCCTGGGTTCCTCCGGCTCCTCTTCCCCCATTGGAAGTCTGGCAGGCTCCCTCCTGGGTTCCTCCGGTTCCTCTTCTTCCTCCCCCATCGGCAGCCTGGCAGGCTCCCTCCTGGGTGCCTCCGGCTCTTCCTCTTCCTCCCCATCCATTGACCCCTCCTCCATCATCAGTCTGCTGGGCGCCTTCTCCGGCCGCAGCATGCCCGCTGAATTGAGCTGGGTAGATACGGAGCTGATCGCAGACCGGGCAAGCGAAATCGCTCAGAGCACCCTCGACCCTGCCCGGATCGCAGCGACGAGCAAGGACGGAACTCCCGTTCTGGAACTCACGCAAGAGGAATGGGCCCTCATCCAGACTGCAGAGCTGAATGTCTTTGCAAGTGACGGCGAAGGCTACTTTGATCTGGGCCTGGACAACACCTTTGATTGGTATGATGACGATTCCCTTCTCCTCAGCTATGACGGGACCTGGCTGACCCTGAACGGCAATGTCTGCACCTACTATCTCCTCTCCGACACCCAGCAGGAGGATGGCAGTTGGGTCACTGTGGGAAGAATTCCCGCCCTCCTGAACGGCATGGAAGTGAACCTCCAGGTCGTCTTCGACGACGCCCATCCGGAGGGCACTGTCACCGGCGCTTATCCCATGAGCGAGGATTCTCTGGATGTTCAGGCCAAGGGCGACATCGCCATAGAGGCCGGAGATGAGATCACCCTCATCGGCGACTATTACGGTCTGGACGGCACATATCAGGCCTCCTACACCATGGGGACCTTTAAGGTTTCCGATGCGGGCCTCCGCCTGGAGAATTTGAAGATCAACGCTGAAGGATTCAGCGCCATGTACCGCCTGACGGATGTCTACGGAAACTACTTCTGGGTAAAGATCCCGTAATGAACAGATAAAAGCCGGCAGGGAAATTGCTTTCCCTGCCGGCTAAATAACAAGAAAGAGCAGCCTATTGGCTGCTCTTTTTATAGCTTTCTTCTATCCGCTCAATCAAGTCTTTGGAATGCTCAAACGTAACCTTCCGCATGAAAAATGCATCGCTTTTCTGAATTACTTCCAGGTTTGAAAGGTCCAGAATAGCCGGAAAACTGCCATGCTGCTTTTCCCACAGCACGTAGCGCAGCTCCCGGTTCACGATTTTCTCCCGATAATCGGAGTTTACAAGAATGGTCTGCACCCAGAATTCATCCGGGCAAAAGCCGGTCTTGAAGACATTGCGAACATTTTCGTGGGTATCCCAGTAGCGCACCGTGTATTCCAGCGCTTCTCTGGGAATATCCAGCCAATTTGCCCCCTGAAAGATTTCAAGGTCCATTCCGTATCTCTTGAATTTATTCACACCGAGGAGGAACTGCAGAAGCAGAATTGCCCGATGATAGACCTTCCCGAAAAAGCTTCGCCTTTTCACAGTATCGTAATTGAAATAGAACTTTTGCCACCAAAGCAAAGGCTCGCCGGTCTTTTTTGTTCCCTTTGCCGGAGCATAGCGCATATAGATCTTATCGCTCCCGGCAAAGAAATCGCAGATCTTTTCCTGGGGGAGCAGAGGCCAATCCTGACCCGAAATCAGGTGAAAGTATTCTATCTCCGGATTCTTCAGAGCACGCTGAAAGAGCTGATATGCCGCCTCCCCGATAGACCAGGAGCCCCAATTGACGGAAACCGCCTGGAAATACTCCACATTTGGAAGCGCCAGCATTTCCTTCTCTTCATCGGTCAGAACATGCTTTTGATCCACATGGATATAGACATAAAAGCTGCCGTTCAGCCGCTTTGCCAATTCGCAAACCTGCGGAATATTGCAGTGCGCCAAAATCAGTATTGCCTGCATAGAACTCCTCCAAACGCCGGAAGATAAAGCCATTTCATCCAAAATCGATCCGGAAGCAGCCTAGAAGATGACCTCCAGCAGCTCCGGAAGGGTGATGCTGCCGAAGTATTCCCGAAGGTCAAAGGCCAGAAGTCTCAAAGAAACCTCCTGGGGGTCATAGGGGCAGTTCCGAAGGACCCGGGCAATATCCTCCTCGGGCCGCATGGAGAGGTAATCTCCCCGGAACGCGATATCCCCGATGATGCCTCCTTCTGTCCGAAGAAGGACCTCCACGCTTCCCCCGGGGAAGCGCTTTTTTGCCTGCAGGGCCAGCCCCTTATCTTTTCCGTAGTTCCATTCCCGGGTGCGGTATTTGGAATCCGCCAGGGCATTGACCTCCCTAAGCTCTTCTTCTGTCAGAGAAGATGCTTCCGTCTCCCCTGCCAGGAAGGTTTTGAGGTAAGCCCAGAATTCAGGAAGGGTCATATCCTTTTTCAGGAAAGAGCGGATATTTCCCACTCGGCTGCGAACGGATTTGACCCCTTTGGACCTGAACTTTTCCGGGTCCACATGCAGGGAGCCCGCCACCATCTCCGGATTGGAATCAAAGAGGAGCGTTCCGTGGTAGAGGATCCTGCCCTCCGCAATTCTTCGGGCAGTCCCGGAGACCTTGCAGCCCTCGGCCAGGATATCATTCCTGCCGGAAGCCTCGGCGTGAATGCCCAGGCTCTCCAGAGCGGAGACAATGGGCCGGGTGAAGCGCTCCAGGGAGGAGGCCTCAATGCCTGCATAATCCGAAATAAAAGAATAATTCAGATTCCCCAGGTCGTGATAGACCGCGCCGCCGCCTGTGGTCCTTCGGACCACGTGAATGTCATGCTCCGCCACAAAGGGGGCATTGATCTCTGCCTCGGTATTCTGGTTCACGCCGATGATAATGGAGTTGTCATTCTGCCAAAGGATGAGCACATCCGTATTCTTTCGGTTCAGGAGCACATATTCCTCAAAGGCCAGATTATAAAAGGGGTCCGTGGACCCGGTTTCCAGATAGAGAACCTTCTTTTCCATCAGCGGCCGTTAAACTGCAGGGCAACCATGGTGATGTCATCAAACTGCTCGGCTTCGCCCACGAAGGCATCCACATCGGCCTTGACGATTTTGCAGAGCTCTTCCATGCTGCTGAATTTTGCATTGGTGATACAGTTCAGGAGGCGATCCTCGCCGTAAAGCTCCGTCTGAAGGGAGGTGGCCTCAGTGACACCGTCGGTATAGAGGAAGAGCACATCCCCGGGCTTCAGCTCCATGGTCTGCTTTTTATAGCGCAGACCGTCCATGCCCGCCAGGACCAGACCGGCCCGGCTCTTGAGGTACTCAGCACTGCCGTCCGCATGGCGAATCACGGGAGGATTGTGGCCTGCGTTGGCAAATTCCACCAGGCCTGTGTTCAGGTCCACACAGCCCTGCCAGCCGGTGATGAACATGCCCGCATCATTGCCCTCGCAGAGGCCGTGGTTGCCGTCCGTGAAGACCTGATCCACGGAAAGTCCGGTTTCCGTCAGGCTCTTAAGCTGGGTCTTTCCGCGCATCATGAACATGGCTGCGGGGATTCCCTTGCCGGAAACGTCGGCGATCAGGACATTCAAATGGTCCGGGTCGGTATGGTAGAAATCATAGAAGTCGCCGCCAACTTCCTTGGCAGTATCCATGGTGCAGTGAATGTCATAATCCTGACGGTTGGGGAAAACCTTAGGCAGGGCAGAAGACTGAATATTCTTGGCAAATTCCAGTTCCTTGTCGATTCTGGCAGCAGCCTCTTCGATATAGCGTTTCAGGGTGTTCACCGTGGAGTTGATATCATCGGAGAGGGATGAGAATTCCGAGCTGGATCGCACATCCACCACTACATTCAGGTTGCCGCTGGTGATCTCGCCTAAGCGCTGGTTCACCCTGTCAATATTCTTGACAACCAGGCGCTTGATGAGAAGGTAAATCAGCACGAAGACCGCGGCGAAGACCAGGATCTCCATGAAGGTATTCACATAAATCTCCGTGACCATCTCATCATAGGCTTCCGTCGAGGGCAGGAGCGCCAGAACATAATAGCCCTCTGCCATGTCATAGAGCAGGAAGAATTTCCGGCCTTCAAAGCTGATACGGAAGACCTCCCCGGGCTCATGTCCCGCCAAGGTTTCCTTCAGATTCGTTCCCTCCGGGATTTCCACGCCGGCGGTTGAGGAGACCACATCGCCCTTTTCATCTGCCACGACCATCAGGCCTGTGGAGCCAACGCGGCGGTTCCGGACCGCCAGAGCGATCTCACTTGTTACGGCAGACTGGAACTGCTCCGCATCATAGCCTACCTGCAGGAAACCGTACGCGGTTGCCACGCCCGCATATTTTCTCCAAACAAAATTATGCGAGATCTGGGGAGCGTAGGGCTGAACATATTCCTTTGTTTTCCCGTCCAAAAGGCAGAGGAACTCGGCAGCCTGCTCCCCGGAATCCATTCTGAAGCCCAAATAGGAAATCACATTGCTGCGGTGAATACTGCCGCTCTTATCCACCAGGTTGATTTCAGCCAGGCCGAACTGATGAGCCACCTCCTGCACCTTATTCAAAGTACAGTCCTCGTCCAGATCGGTCTCGATCGTGTGGGCAATCTGCAGCAGATTCTTATCCGAAGCATCATCCACCGCGGAAACGGTGTCTTCCAAAGCCTGGGTGAGTTCGGTCTCCGTCCGCTGATTTGTCAGATTGCTCTGAAGGAAAACCATGAAGGCGGTGGTGACCACAAAGGCAGCCAGCACACAGACCAGCAGGCCCTTCTGGATCTGCTTAGAAATGTTCTCCGGACCCTCATAGGACTGGGGCTTCTCCCTCGCCAGAAGGGAAAGGGTCAGGGAGGCCAGCATGACACTGAGACCATTGGCGGTGACCATGGGGATGGTGCAGGCCCGAACGACCATGGAGGCTTTGGCAGCCTGATCCGCATTGGTAACGAAGACCATGTTCACATGGAAAACTTCCATGACGATGCCGATGATCAGGCAAAGGAGCCAACCGGGCTTCTTGTCCTCAAAGAGGTATTTCCGCAAAAGCGCGGCATAAAGGCCCGCGATGACTGTGGAAACCGAGCAGGCAACCCGTGTGAAGCTTCCCACGCCCCAATAGACGGCAAACCAGCGCTCAAGACCGCCGATCACACCGGCGATAATGCCCGCAGGGCCGCCGAAGAGAAGGCCTGCGCAGAGAGGCGCCGCATCCCGGCAGTTGACCTGGGCACTGTTCATGGGGATGCCCCATTCCGTACCCAAAATGGCCAGGCCGCCGAAGACCAGGCCCAGGATCAGCTGGCGCAGATAATAACTCAGCTCTCCGAATTTTGTCTTCTTCTCCAAGAGGTAGAAAAAGCCGGAGGCAAAGACGGGAATCAGCGCCGCAATGCCTAATTTAATGTAAGATCCTATCATTATTATAGTCTCCTAAAGAGCAAATCTTTCCTTTTGAATAATGGAGTAATTATAGCTCAGGAGGGCCTTTTCTGTCAAGATTGTTACCTGATGATTTCGGGAAATGTTCATATTGCCGTGCTTGGGAAAATAGCTTTTCTTCTTTTTGATAATATTCCCTTTTCCCCCGGTTTTCCCGCCGAGAATCTTCCTTGCGAAGGGATAGCAGGCATGCTATAATAAGCGGAAATCAAGATTCTTTAAAGTCTTTGAAACAGCAAAAAAGGAGTTCTCGATGTCCCTATTTCATACGATTATACGGCTTCTTGCCTTTCTGATATCGTCCTTCGGCTGGTGGGAGCATCTGCGCCGAAACACCGACATAGACCCCCTCTTTCTTCCCAGCCTCACAATTTCCATTCAGGTAGTCATTCTTTTTTTCTTCGGGCTGGTGAATTGCCTATCCGCGGGAGTCTATTGTCTCCATTGCCTTGGCTTTCTTTTCCTAATATGCAGCTTATGGAAAAATGAGTCCTTGGCTCCATGTATTCGTCCCTTTTGGAACAGCGCCTTTCTATGCTTTTTCCTGGCAGTTTTGGCCGCAGCCGTTTATTTCCGCGGGAAAGTCTTTCACAGCCTTGATGACTTCACCCATTGGGCATTGGTCGTTCGGGAGATGCTTTCTGTAAACCGCTTCCCCACAGCCAATGAAACTCTGATTATTTTTCAGGCTTATCCCCTCGGAAGCTCCGTTTTTATCTATTTCTTTTCAAAGCTTGTCTCTCCCTCCGAATCTGTACAAATGCTAGCGCAGGCATTTCTTTCTTTTTCGATGCTCCTCCCGCTCTTTCTGTTTGCAAAAAAGAACAGACTTTTTACCGTTCCTTTGCTTCTTCTCGTTTCCCTCAGTTTTTTCCATCATGAAAATCAGATCTCCAATCTGCTGGTGGATACTCTGCTTGCGCTCGTCGGTGCTTGCGGCCTTCTTTTTGCCATTCTATACTGTGGAAAAGGGGCAGCTGCAAAGAACCTGCTTCTTTCTGTTTTTTATACGGTTTTTCTGGTCCAAATCAAGAATTCCGGTATTTTCTTCGCCGCTGTGATCGGGTTTTATATCCTTTATTCTGCGCCCAGAGATCGTCTTTCTCTCCGTTTGTTTGCGCTCCTCTTTACAGTGTTGACCATTATCCTTTGGAAAGCGCACTGCAGTTCCGTTTATTTGAATGCCGAGAATACCCAGCACGCTTTATCCCTGTCAAATTACAGAAATGTTTTACAGGGAAGAACTCCGGCAGATATTGCGGAAATTTTTGGGAAGTGCTTGGCATTTTCTCTTTCAAATATTGAAGCAATCATCCTCGCTTCCGTGTTTCTTCTCCTCGGCCGCCTGGTCCGCCGCTATGCTGCTGAAAAGAGACCGCAATTCCGAGCGATGACAAAAGCAAGCCTTATCGTCTATTCTCTATTCCAGCTTGGCACTTTTATCATGTACATTGTCTCTATGCCCATCGGAGAGGCAAAACTGTTGGCTTCCGCCCTTCGCTATGTCAGCACGATTGCTATTTTTATCCTCTATTTCTGCACGGCCCTTATCTTGGAAATTCTATCCTCTATTCCAAAAGAAACAGGTTCCCGTGTCTTAATAAAGTATGTTCTTCCGGCTATCCTTGCGATTGTTATCTTTCCGCTCTATTCTGCGGTTACGAAAAGCAATACAGTCTCCCAAGAAGAAGGACGCCGTGCTTGGGTGGAATCTCTTGCCGAAGAATTCCAAATCCCCGGCGGAGAATCTTACTGCACCATCATTCCGGAATTTGACCGCGGCTACATGTCCTATTTGTGCCGTTATCTCTTCCGTTCTACCGAGACAAGTTTTACCTACGCAAGCAGCGAAGAGGCCCTCAACGGGATTCAAGAAAAGTACATTTTCCTATATGACAGTGAAAGCGATCTTTTGAAATCCTGGGTCGCAAAAAATTATCCGGAGCAGGTCGGCAATGAAGTCATCATCCGCGGCGGCTAGCAAAAAATAATCTCTGTAATTCGGAACTCCCCATAACCAGATTGGGAGTTCCTTTTTCTATGCTATTGATTTCCTTGCATTTCCTTTCCGAAACAGCTATACTAGGAAAAAAGACTCTTTCATGGAGGTGCTTTCTTGAAAAAAAACTGCATTCAGAGGAACGAATCCGAGTTTTTCTCCCTCAAGCCCGCCTTTTCGGAAGGAAGCGTCCCCATCGTTTTTGCAGCCAATGCCGGTTTTGTTCCTGTTTTCTCGGTTTGTCTCAAATCGCTCCTGGAGCACTGCTCCCAAACCCGGAATTATGATATCGTTCTTCTGCATACCAATGTCCGGGAGGCGCAGTGCAGCCGTCTTCTCAGCATGACCGAAAATATGCCCCATGTTTCCCTGCGCTTTTGTGATGTGAGCCCCATTGTGAAGGGCCGGCATCTGAAGGCCAATGCCCACATCAGCGTGGAGACCTATTTCCGCTTTTTTATTCAGGAGGTCCTTCCGGACTATGACAAGGTCCTCTATCTGGACTGCGATATGCTGGTAAACTGCGATCCTGCAGAGCTCTATGATACCGATGTCAGCGGCGTTCTTTTGGCTGCTGCCCGGGATGCGGACTTTTTGGGCCAGATCCACGGAGGAAAGCCTTCAACCCTGCGCTACTGCCAAAAGGCCTTCCCCATGAAGGATCCTGACGCCTATTTTCAGGCAGGTGTGCTCCTTCTGAACGAAGCGGAAATACGCAAGGCCTTTTCTTTAGAGGACTGGCTGAAAATGGCCGCTCATCCCTACATGTTCAACGACCAGGATGTCCTGAATCTGGCCTGCGAGGGCAGGGTAAAATATCTCGATATGGCCTATAATCTGATGGCTGACAGCGAGCATCTCCGGATCCGGAACCACATTTCTCATGCCCCGGAGGATATCCGGGAAGAATACTTTGCCGCAAGAGAAAATCCGAAACTCATTCACTACGCCGGCAAAGGCAAGCCCTGGCATGACCGGGGTGAGGACTTTGCGGATGTCTTCTGGTCCACAGCAGAAAGGACCCCCTTCTATGAGGACCTTCTTGTCGGGCTGAAAGCATTTGAAGAGAAAGAGGCTGCTGAAAAAGCTGCTGCAGCGACCCCGAAGGGAAAACTCAAAAAGACAGGAAAGTCTCTTGCCAGGGGCTTTCTTGACCTCTTCTTCCCTTTGGGAACCGAGCGAAGAGAATGGCTGAAACACCTTTAAACGCATGATTGCAGGAGTACAGTATGGAATTTGACTTCCGAAAGCAGCCCGGCCTGACCCTTTATCACCGGGACCTTGTTCGAGAGGATACGCCTCTTGTTTCCATCGTAACGCCTTTCTATAACGGTGCCGAGTATCTGGAGCAAACCTACCGCTGCGTGCTGAATCAAACCTTCCCCCGTTTTGAGTGGATCATCGTCAATGACGGCAGCACAAAACAGGAGGACGTGGATTTTCTTCTGAACTTAGCGGCCACAGACCCCAGAATTCGGGTCCTGCACAAAGAAAACGGCGGTGCCTCTTCTGCCCGGAATGTGGGAATCCGAGCTGCTGCAGCGGATTATGTTATGTCTTTGGACTGTGATGACCTGATCGAACCCAGCTATATAGAGTACTGCTGGTGGATGATGGAACACAACCCCGGTGCCTCCTGGGCCTATACAGATTCCTGCGGTTTTCAAGATATGGAATATCTTTGGAAAAAGACTTTTAATCCTATCCTATTGAAAAAGTATAACCATCTCCCGGAGGTGGCCTTTTTTCGAAAATCCGCCTACGAGGCTGTCGGGTTGTTTACCGAGGCAGCAAAAAACTACCATGAAGACTGGTATATGTTCCTTCGGCAGGTTGCCCGCGGTGCTTACCCTGTTCAGTCTCAGGGCGAGTGTCTCACCTGGTATCGCCGAAGGGAAGGCGGGGTCTACAGTACCGTTATCGCAAAAGAAAAGACGGACGGCTTCAGTGAGAAGCTGATGAAAAAAGTATCCAAAACCGTTAAAAATCCCGCTCCCCCCGTTGTTTACCCCGAAGAAGGAGGCTATGGAATTCCCACCTGTCCTCAAAAAGCGAGGTCGATCTTCCGCAGTCATGAAAAGCTGCACCTTGCTCTTTTGACAGACTGTCCCGATCAGAAGGATCTGCAATTCTTTTCTGCCGTCAAAAAGGAAACCTGTGAGATTGGTCTTTTAGCTCTTGAGCACTTGGAGCCCTCTCTGCAGCAATCCTTCCGGGAACACACTCCCGAGCTCTTTATTCTGCCGAATTTCCTCCGAAAATCAGATTTTGCGGAGTTTATCGCCTCCTATCTGCAAAGCCGGGAAACGGATCTTCTGATTATTCGCCCTTCCCTCTTTGGCAATGCTCTTTTGCCCTGGCTTCGGGAGCATTTCTCGAATCTCATCATAATTCAGGACCTTCCCAAAGATATTCCCGAGGGCATTGAGAGCCGGGAAGTTCTGTCTAACGCGCAAGTGTCGGAAAATGAGCTGCCGGACGGAAAAAGCCCTGAGGAATTCTTCCGGGAAAAGCTCTCATGCTGTGAGAAACCGAGCAAAGAAACGCCCTATGCTCTTCAAAAACTCCACTGGAGGCTTGGTGTTCTTCGCCATGACTGCGGACAGGTTCTTCTTCGCCTCTTTCCCCGTTTTTTTGAAAGCTGAGGAAGTTATGAAAAAATATGATTACTTAGTCGTCGGAGCGGGACTTTTCGGTGCCGTCTTTGCCAGGCAGATGAAGGACGCCGGCAAAAAAGTCCTTGTCCTCGAAAAGCGTCCACAGATCGGCGGCAATATCTATACCGAGCTTCGGGAGGGCATTCATATCCACAAATACGGGGCCCATATCTTCCACACCAACGATGAAGAGGTCTGGGACTATATCACCCGCTTTGCGGATTTCAATGACTATGTGAATATGCCCGTGGCCAACTACAAGGGCGAGCGCTACAATCTCCCCTTCAACATGAACACCTTTCATCAGCTCTGGGGCGTGACCACCCCCGAGGAAGCCCGGGCCAAAATCGCAGAGCAGCGCTCCGAGATCAGCGGTGAGCCCAAGAATCTGGAGGAGCAGGCTATCTCTCTGGTTGGCAGGGATGTTTTTGAAAAGCTGGTGAAGGGCTATACGGAAAAGCAGTGGGGCCGGGATTGCAGGGATCTACCCGCCTCCATTATCAAGCGTCTTCCCGTCCGCATGACCTATGACAACAACTATTTCAACGCCAAACATCAGGGCATTCCCATCGGCGGCTACACCAAGCTGGTGGAAAAGCTCCTGGACGGCATCGAAGTCCGCCTGAACTGCGACTATCTTGCCGATAAGGCCGCTTATGACGCTCTGGCAGAGAAAATCCTCTATACCGGACCCATCGATGCCTACTTTGCCTTCTCCCTGGGCACCCTCTCCTACCGTTTCGTCCGTTTTGAGGAGAAAACTCTGGATGGAGACTTCCAGGGCAATGCCGTGGTGAACTATACGGACCGGGAGACCCCCTGGACCAGGATCATTGAGCACAAGCACTTTACCTTCGGCAAGGACGACGCAGGCAGGGACCTGCCCAGGACGGTCATCTTCCGGGAATACCCCGCTGAGTGGCAGCCCGGGGATGAGCCCTACTACCCCGTGAATGATGAAAAAAACAGCGCCCTTTTCGGACGCTACAAAGAACTTGCCGCCAAGGAAAAAAATGTGATCTTCGGCGGACGCCTGGGCGAATATGCCTACTACGACATGGACCAGGTGGTGGCCAAGGCGTTAAAACTCAGCAAAGAACTTTCATAATCGGTCATTGGGATAGCAAAACGGAATGGCAAAAGCCATTCCGTTTTTATTTTGTTTTCGGAGCTCTTGCCGCCGAAAATCTATGAAAACCTCTCTGCAGTATCTCCTGCAGATCCCGATGATAAAAAGCGAAATTCGTAAGAAAAGAAATCAGTCCGCAGAAAAGCGTTACCGGGATGGCGTAACTGATCCAGGCAAGATAGCCCTTCGGCTCAACTTTTGAAAGGAATGCCTTTGCAGAAAGAATAGAAAGTGCCGAAGAGAAGGAATTGAGGAGCAAACGCTTCAGAAAAAGTCCTACCGGTCTATGCAGAATTCTCCGAGAAAGATAGAAAACATAGTAAACAAAACGGAACGCAGTGGCAGCCAAGGTTCCTACCGCCACACCCAAAAGGCCCAGGCGGGATACCAGGATCACGGAAAGGCCGATATTCACCAGAGTCTCCCCATAGGCAGCAAAGCGGGTCTCCCTGAACTGCCCCGCTGCAATCACCATAGCGGAATAGGGCTCCCGCAGGCAATACAGGAGCGAAGAAAGGGTCAGGATCAGGGCAAAGGCAGGAAAAATATAGTTTTCATCCTGAATCCCCCGGGTATAGACCCGAACAAAGGGGACGATCAAAGCCGCTGTGGCCGAAAAGAGCGTGATGCCCAAAAGCGAAAGGAGCGTTTCATAATAGCCGAAGGTGCGGTCCAGCTTCTCCCCTTCTCCCTTTGCCAGCATATTGCCGAAAACAGCTTCCATATCTGCCGTAAAGGCGCAGGTAAGGTCCTGGATCTCCTTGATGACCATTTGATAGACGGAGTAAACGGAAACCAAAGAAAGCCGACTGAAAACCGTCAAAACCGCTACATCCGTATTGTTATGAAGGGTCCAGGCAATATGCTGACCCAGGGCAGTCCATTTCTGCTTGAGCATGGGTTCCCCATCCGCAGCGCAGGGCTGAATAGGATAGTGCCGCCGGGCATAGAGAGCAAGGACCATGGGACGCAGGGCAAAAATCACACCGGAGGCCAGCTTGACAAGAAGCAGATTCGCTCCCAGCCGCAGCAAAAGGACCACCGCGAGTGTATTGAGAGCTGTTCCCGCCGCCAAAATAGCGGACTGGATAAAGCTCATCTGGTCGGCCTGCAAAAGGAGAGAATAGGAATAGCCGATAAAATATTCCGCAAAGGTGGAAAAGGAAATGACAACAACCAGGAAAAAGGTAAAGCCGAAATCAAAGACTGCTTTCCCGGAGATCCTGCTGAATGTACAGGCCAGGAAAAGCACATAAAGAATAAAGACATAGCCGATCCTGCGGAAGAATCGCCGGCTCTCTGCCAGAATTCTGCTGATCTTCTCCGCCGATTTCTCTGCAAGAGCTTTATAAAGCACGGAACGGGCCACGGCACCCACGCCGCTGTCCAGCAAGGTGATATAGGATAGGAAGGAGATAATCGAGGCAGTCGCCCCATAGGCCTCTGAACCAAAGCTTCCGATCAAAAGTCTCGGAACAATCAGCCCGCAAATCAGTGCTACTCCTTGCCGCAGGAGAGAAAAACAAATATTCAGTTTTGCCTTTTTGGTCCGTGATAGTTCCATGCTAATCTTTTTTCTATTTTCCTAGCCTCAACGCAAAGTCCCTGAATGTATCATCCATTTTGGCAGATGGCATCCAACATGTCGCCAATCGTCTCAATCTTCAGAAAGTCCTTTTCCTGAATTTTGCTGCCTAATTCATCTTCCAATTTGCCAACAACCATTAACACTTCCAGCGAAGACAGCTCCAGATCATCCATAATGGAACTAGCCTCGCTGACATCTCCTGCAGGAATCCCCGCAGTATCCTCAATGATTCTTTTCAGCTTTGCAAATACTTTGTTTCTATCCATACTTTCCTCCCGCTTTTAATATCTTTTTATCTTTCCAAGCGCGGTTTTTTCAAAGGGAATGGTGCGGAAGATAACATCAGAAATCTTTTTAAAGAAAGGCAGGGTATCGTTCATTTCTTTTATGGACAGCAGGATAGACTCCTGATTCTGCTCTTCGCAGTAGACTTCGGCGCAGATTTTTTGATTGATTTCCCGGACCAAAACCTCAAGCACATCCTTATTGGAAGAAATGCTCTTTTCCAACTCTTCAGGACAGACATTTTCCCCGCTGGCCAAAATAATCAGGTTTTTCTTTCTTCCGGTCAAATATACGAAACCGTTGTCATCCACATAGCCCAAGTCGCCCGTATGCACCCAACCGTCAACAAGAGTTTCTGCCGTGGCTTTTTCGTTTTTATAATAGCCCAACATGGCGGCTTTCGTTTTCAGGCAAATCTCTCCATCAATGATTTTCACCTGAACGATTTCTCCGTCCGCCTGTCCCAATGAGTCATAATGCTTAGTCAGTTGGAACACATTGAAGAGCCCTGCTCCGCAGGTTTCCGTCAAACCGTATCCTCCGAACATGCTGATTCCATAGTCTGCAAACAGCTCTGCCATAGAAGGATCAACGGAAGCACCGCCACCTGCCACCAGCTTTAATCCGCCCAACTTGTCTTCATTTCCGCTGCGCAGCCACTTGGCCCAATTTTGAAGCACCATTGGCACAACAGCCGTTTCATCACTATCCATTGCGGTCAAATCACGCATTAAATAACGAAAATCAAAACACATATTCAGCGTTTTCCCGAAAAAGAGCCAATAGCTCATCAGTACAACGCCTTCCAAATGGTACATGGGCAAAAGATGAAGAAATCTCTCTGTTTCTGAGCCGCAGCCCTTTTGAATTGCCAGATGCAGATTGCGGAAGGCATTCACTGCATAGAAAAGGCTCTGCTGGCTAATCATGACACACTTGCTGTTTGCCGTAGTTCCGGATGTGAAAAAGAGGAATCCCATCCCGTCCTCCTCCGGATTCTCAAAGGTTGGAGCTGGATAGTTTCCTTTTTGGTATTCAAGGATACTATACGTTTTTTTGCCGGCAGGAAAAGCGGGATTCGCTTCTATGAACGCATCCTCTGCAATCACCCAATCCACATCCGCATAAGCAATATCATATTCAAGAACATTCTGAGGTTCGTGGGGATTCATAGGCACAACAACTGCCCCGGCCAGGGCTAATCCCCAAAAGCAGACAAGATAGTCATAACTGTTGGATGCGAGAATGCCCACATGTTTTCCCTTAGCGCCTACGCTCTCTGCAAATGCAGCAAAACGGCGCAAATCGGCAGCATACTGTCCATATTGAACCTGCTTTACTTTTTGTGTGGGAGTATGAAACCACTGGACCGCAACCCGATCTGCATAATCTTTCTCCATAACTCCCAACATTTTAAGAATACTATCAACCATTTTGAATCTCCTATCTTTAATATAATAAAATATTAAATACAAGTTACAGCAAGAATGAGTTATTGTTTCCGCAGGGCCTTTGCTCTCTGCTTTTTAATCAAATCCAAAATCATGGCTCCGCCCACTGCAAAACAAAAGTGAACGGCAAAAGCCAACACTATGCCAAGAAGCTTTTGGCCTCCCAGCCAGACTGCCACAGTCTTCCAAGGAAGGGCAATGTAGGATACCGTATGAAGACAGCAAATAATCAGTGCTTTTCTTCCCAGCCATGCAATCCCATTCCAAACAGAACCTCTCATACTTCCCAACTTAGCGCTGAGATAGAGAAAAAGAAGGCCGCAAAGATAAGACACCAAAAGATCAGTAGCACCATCGTCGTAGGAATTCATGGAAATTTCTATGTCCCCGAATCCGGAAAGGCACAAACATACTGCGAAAAGAATCCACCAGAAACGGACCGGAATTTCCTTCTGCAGAAATTTTGTTTTCTTTAGAATCCAACCGAAATAGAGATAGCCTGAACAGATTGCAATCTGATGGATGCAAAAAGGCAGCGCAACTTCCCGCAGCGCGAGCCCAAAGAGACTGAGAACCGTAATCTGCAGAATCTGCAGCCAAATTTCATCATTCTGAAGAATAAGATTCACCACAACAGCCCCCACAAAATAAGCCCAGACGAACCAGAAAGGTCCGATGGTGCCCACTGTCATGCCGAAAAGCGTTGTGCTGGAACCGCAGTAGGCCAAGAGGTAGGGAACGACATAGTACTCCAACCTCTCCCACAGGCTGCCTCCTCTCAGATAGATTCTGGCGAATGTGGCAAGTTCAACCGCCAAAATAATCAAAAGATAGGGAATCACCAAATAACCCAACTGCTTCTTGACGGAACTCTTTACCGTCATTTTTCGAAGGCCATAGCCACAAATCATGAAGAATACCGGGACTGCTCCATGGGCTGTAAAGGAAATAAAAAGGCCAGCAAAAAACATCAAGGGAGTTTGAGAGAAATCCACATTCCAATATTGAAAAAAAGTAGAAATAGAGTGCCCCATCATGATCGCAAGCATCATGATGCCTTTGAAAATATCAAACATTCCCGGGGTATTTTTTATGACTTTCATCTCCCTGTTGATCCCTCCTATGCTGAGTTCTTCAGACTTCCTGTCAGCAATCTTTCTCCGGAGATATACTATCCCACAGCCCATGGCGGCAACAGCGCACCCTTCTACAAAAAGCAATGCGGTGCCTAAAAGCGGCCGATTGGCATACTGACTCACAAAGGATTGGCGGAAGGTCTTCAAGGTCAATTGGTCAATACTGTGGGCGCAGAAAATGTAGAAGGAATAGCGGCCGATAAACGAGAGCACATCGATGAGAATGCCGTCCTTCGGTTTCCATAGGGCAGCCACAGGGAAGAGAACGACTGCCCAGATTGTCATCAAGATTTGCTGGGCAGCTATTATTCCGCTTCCGAAGAGGATCCTGAAAACCACCGTAATTGCGGCTGCAGATCCCAGCCCAATCCAAAGCCACTTCCCTTTGATGTTTGAAATCCATTCCTTTTTACGCAGGAGATATCCGTAATAACAATAGGGAAGATATATCATAGCTTCCCGGATACAGAATGGAAGCTGAATACGCAGGCCCGAAAGCACATAACCGCAAACACAGAGAAAGGCTACCGCCGGAACCTGCCATTTTTCAGGAACCAGCTTAACCACAGCATTGAGGAGAATCAGGCACCAAAAGCTAGCCAGCAAATACCATACAGGACCAACGGACATAATATCCAGCCCGAAAATGCTGTCTTTTTCCCAAAAGCCGAAAAGGCCTGCCAATAGGATTTGCAAGAGCGATTGGTAATTAAACGAATTCAAAAAGTTTTGCAGAAAATAATCAATGCCCAAAGACATGGCAAAGACAAAAAGATAGGGTTTCAGAATCTGCTTTAAACCTGAGAGAAAGGTTGATTTCACGCTTCGTTCCCGGAAATAGAAACCGGAAATGATAAAAAAGCAGCGAAATGTCCCGGAAAAAAACGGAAAAAGATAGCAATCTAAAGCTGTCTGCAGCCTCGGGAGAGAACTGAAATCAAACGCGTCCCGGCAATGGCCGAAAATAACGCTTAAAATCGCAATTCCCTTTAAAAAATCAAACATTCCGATGCTGATTTGAAATCTCTTCTCGTTCATTTTTTCCTCCGCAAGTGATAAAACGTCTTTTCCCGAAAGAATTTCCAAGAGTTTCCTAGTTATGAATCAACTCCAAAGTTTTATCTGCCAAATCCCCAACTGTAAAAATTTCCCGCAGGGACTTTGTGGAATAGTGAATGCCGTACTCTTTTTCCAACGCAGATATGACGGAGAGAATCTCTAAAGAATTCATTCCCAGGTCGTCCACGATTCCGCTCTCTTTTTGAATCTCTTCGCATTCCGTTCCCACACATTCGTGGATAACGGAAAGAATTTTTTGCATAATCACTTCTTCCATCTTAACACCTCACATCTTAATTTTACCGGTCGTTGTTTTTTTAAATGCCTCTCTGCGCAAATGAATGATATGAATTCGCTTAAAGAAAGGCAGTCCTCTGTTTACTTGATTCACGATAGTATGAACATCCTTCTCCTCTGCTTTGGAAAAGATTTCTGCGCAGATTTTCCCATCTTCTTCTTTTACAAAACATTCCAGAATCTCCTCGTTTTGGAGAAGCAAGCTTTCTAATTCTTCCGGGCTGACATTTTCGCCATTTCCCAGGATAATCAGTCTTTTCTTCCTTCCGACAATGAAATAGAAGCCATCCGAATCCACCCGTCCCAAATCTCCGGTATGAAGCCAACCGTCCTGAAGGACCTCTGCCGTGGCTTCCGGATTCCTGTAATATCCCATCATTACGGATTTCCCCCGGAGACAGATTTCTCCGTCCTCCAGGCGCGCTTCCGTTCTGAATTCTGCCTTGCCCACAGAGCCGGCAGTCTTCGGAGTCAGCACCCCCGCAATGGCAAGCCCCGTATTTTCCGAAAGTCCATAGACCGTGCAAAAAGAAATTCCGCGTTCCTGAAAGAATTGTATCACCTCTGGACTGGCACTTGCCGCCCCGACGGTAATCCGATACACCCTGCCGATGCAGTCCGTCTTCCCATGCTGAAAATTCCTGTAAATCGTGCTCAGTTCATCCGGGACCACGCCGATATCCGTAATGGGAAGTCGGTTGATATCCCGAAAGAAGAAGCGCTTATCCAAACAAATAGCAGAGGGAAATCCGGAAACGAACCAACCCAAAGTAGCTGTAAGCCCGGATACATGGAAAAAAGGAAAGCTGGCATAATTCATATCTTTCCCGCTTACATGAGCCTTCTGTATGCTCAAACAATGGGTTGCCCAAATCCCGTTCTGCAAATTCTCATAGGAGAGCATGACTCCCTTACTATGGCCTGTGGTTCCGGAAGTAAAGAGGATTGTGCAAAGTTCCTTATCTGAAACATCCGCCGGCTTGATATCTTCCGGTTCACTCGCCCGGTAGTCCAGAATATCCCTGCAAAGGCTGCCGTTTCGGATCAAAAAAGTCGGTTCGGCATCTGCAAAAAAGCCATCATGAAGAATCACCTTCGGCTGAACCAAATCAATTTCATATTGGACTTCACTGAGGGAATTATAGGGATTCATGAATACAGCAACTTCGCCATTCCCCCAAACAGCCATCAGTAAAGCCAGGAAAGAAACGCTGTTATTCGCTAGGAATACGACCCGATCTCCCTGTTTGATTCCGATCTCCCGGAGCCAGGTCCTTGCCCGACACACTTCCCTGTAAAACTCCGAAAAAGAAAAGCTGTGCAGGCTTTCAGAGGCATCCAAATAGGAAAAGGCCTCTTCGTTCTTCTCCTTGTTTCCGTACAACAAATATTCAAAAAGCTGATTCATGCAAAAACTCCATTAATTTTTTGTGGGATCCGGGTCAAAATAAACAGAAGAGCAAAGCTTTCCCCCGTTCCGTCTTTGAAATAGGGAAAATGCCGCCGTTTCGGTATTAATTAACCCCGGAAAATTATGAGCCCTCTCGCCCCCCAGCGCAGCACATTGCAGGCACTCTTGGGAACCGAGAGCTTCAGATAATCCCGGTAAAAACGGTACTGCTTCTTAATGAGTTTTTTCTTATTCCCCGTGGTAGAGTTGGCAAAGACCCGATAGTCCGCCAGGACCTCCGGATTTCCGTAAGCGCCCCTAGCCGCCTTGATGACCTCATACCAATAGGCATAGTCATCCCGGACCTTCAGGGTCTCATCCAGATAGTGGGTACCGCAGACCTCCCGGTCATAAATGCCCGTCAGACAGGCCACATAGTTCATGACCTCCATGTCCTTCACGGTGATAACCTTTTTTGCATGGGTAGTATGGCCGATAGGCTGAGAATTCCCGTCAATGCGGTTATAGGAAGCGCAGACACAGGCCGCATGCATCTCTTTCATAAAGGCCAATTGCTTTTCCAAAAAGTCCGGATGCCAGATGTCGTCGGCGTCCAACAGACAAAGATACTGCCCCTGAGCTTGGCGAATGCCCGTGTTTCTCGCAGCTGCGGAGCCCCCGTTTTCCTGACTGAAAAAGCGGATCCGGGAGTCCCTCTCCAGATAGGGCTTTAGAACCTCCTCGGGATGATCCTTGGAGCCGTCATCCACAATGATCATTTCCCAATCTGCATAGGTCTGAGCAAGGACGGCCTCCACGGTTTCCGCAATGTATTTTACCCCGTTATAAACCGGGGTGATAATGGATACCTTTCCCTCTATCACGGTTTTCCCCCCGATTCATTCATTTTCCACAAGATGAATGCGGATTTCCTCCGCCTCACTCTGAACATTTTTATTTCCGGACTCAAAAAGAGCATTCCAACCCTCAAGGCTCTTTCCTGTCCCGGCACTCTTTGCTTTTTCTGCCTTTATCGGCTTTTTTTCTTCCGGCTGCATTGCCGTAATACTTCCCTCTTTAATTCCTTCTGTGCTCTCCTTCATGAAGAGGACACGCACTGTGGCAAAAAAGATTCGCAGGTCCACAAGAAAACTCATCCGGTTGATATAGAGAATATCCATCTGCAGCTTTTCATAGGGGTTTGAATTATATTTGCCGTAAATCTGTGCATAGCCCGTCAGACCGGCCTTTGCCGCCAAACGAAGATGGAATTCCGGAATCTGCTCTTCATACTGAGCCGCAATTTCCGGCCGTTCCGGCCTGGGGCCCACCAGAGTCATATCCCCCTTCAGCACATTGAAGAGCTGCGGCAGCTCGTCAAGTCGGATCATTCGGATGGCCCTCCCGATGGGAGTAATTCGGCTGTCGTCCTCCCCACTGGAAAGGCGGGCAACGCCGTCTGCCTCTGCGTCCATTCTCATGGAGCGGAATTTCAACATCTCAAATGTCTTTCCATTGCGAGTAAGTCGTACCTGGCGGTAAATAGCAGGCCCCTTATCATAACTGTGGATAGCAATGGCAGTAATCAGCATAATGGGTGATGTAATCACGATAGCCAAAACCGAAAAGACGATGTCCAGGATCCTCTTGAAAAAAAGATATTCCGGGTGGACATCCGGCCAAACCCGAACCACCGGCACGGAGAATGACTGCATATGGATACCGCTCATGAGGATCGTATCGCCCAGGCCCGGCAGAAGGAAAACCTGGATTCCCTTCTCTGCGCAGTACATGACCATTTCATCCCTGATGTCCCTGTCAATATCCGCTAAAACCACAGCCTTGCAATCTCCCATAGAGGCAATGATTTCTTCGGTATTATGAGGATCCTCCACAAACTCAATAACCTTGAAACGCTTTTTGAAACCCGATACACTATCCATTCTATGGGCATTGACCCGGGAACGAAAAACAATAGCCGTAAGAATCGGAGACTGAATTGCGGAATAAATCCAGCCTGAAAAAAAGGCCCATAGGAAATTCCAGGCCGTTTGGACAGCGATGAGGAATAAATAGGTCTGGATCGGATAGAATTTTTTCCAGGCAACCAGAGGGACAAGGTAAAGAAGCAAAATGCTGATTGTGGTGGAAAGGGTGAGGGAAAAGCCGCAGTCAGCCGCAGAAGTAAATTCCAAAGAATAGGCATTGTAAATGCGCTCCAAAAAGAGAAGCACAGCGGCAAAAAGGGTCACCACATAGTAATCATAACGGAACGCAAGGACAATCTCATATCTCACCTTATACTGCGACCAGGTATATGCAAAAAGCAGTATAGACGCAATATAATGCAAAGCCTTTAATTCCCGAATAATCCTGGACACTTTGGACTCTTCCATTTCGGCTTTCCTTTCCCGATTTTGACATAATTCCCATTTTAATCTAATGGGATATTATACGGCAAATTGTAAATCTATGCAAGAGAAAACTTTCCTCATATCCCCTGAAAATTTCCGTCTTTCCCGTAAAGCAGAGAATAAACACAAATTTTTGAGGAATTGCTCATTGGGAACAGGACACCGAAGAAAAAATCACCGGCCAAACGGTCGGTGATTTTCTTATTTTTATTCTCTTATTTCTCCAAAGCCTTATAGGTCCAGGCGGCCAAAGCAGCGCCCACCATGGGGCCAACGATGAACACCCAGAGGCAGGCAAGGGGCTCGCCGTTTCCTGCGATCCCGGCCACCAGAGCGGGGCCGATGCTGCGGGCAGGGTTCACGGAAGTGCCCGTCAGACCGATGCCCAGAATGTGGACCAGGGTCAGGCTCAGGCCGATGACAAGACCGGCGAAGGAGCCGTGGCCTGCCTTCTTGGAGGTAACGCCCAGGATTGCCAGAACAAAGATATAGGTCAGAACGACTTCCACCAGCAGACCGGCAGCAGCGCTGCCATTCACGCCGGCCAGACCGTTGGCGCCAAAGCCGCCGGTCATGTCTTCCACGCCGCCCAGACCGAAGATGGCAGCCAGAATCCCGGAGCCCGCGCAGGCGCCTGCCACCTGGGCGATCAGATAGCTGACAAATTCCTTGCCTGTCATGCCGCCGGAGAGGAGCACGCCCAGAGAAACAGCGGGATTGATATGGCAGCCGGAGATATTGCCGATGGAGTAAGCCATGGCCACGATGACCAAACCGAAGGCCAGAGCAGTGAGAATGTAGCCGCAGCCCTGATCGGCGCCGCAGCCCACCAGCATGGCCGTGCCGCAACCGAGAACGACCAGAACCGCCGTGCCGATGAATTCAGCAAAAAACTTTTTCATGAGAAACCTCCCTATCATTTAATCTGCTTTTATTATCCTCTATTCACAGAAAATGTCAAGAGCAAAAGCACCGGGACGCCAACCATTCCCCCACCCTTTCCTTGCTCCCTGTGCCTAGCGCCTAACGCCTAGTGCCTCAACTATTAACTATTCACTATTCACTATTAACTATAACGAACGCCACTGTTCCCACCGCTGCTCCCAGGGTGTTCATCAGGATATCCGTCACTTCCCCGTTTCCCATGGCATAACGGTATTGGCAGAATTCAATCGCAGCAGATAAGAGAAATGCAAAGAGGACCGTGATCCCGGCATTTCTCTTTCTTTTTCGGAAGGCAAAGGGCATGGTTAAGCCCAGGGGAAAGAAGAGAAAGGCATTCATGACCATCTCCCGGAAGAGCTCCGGCTGGGCCATGAATTCCGCCCAGCTCCGCAGGAACCTGAACTCCACCTCATGCCCGCCGGACTTCCGCAGGACCGTGAAGCGCAGGATCCCATACAGCGCCGCAAGCATCAGGCAGCTGTTGAGACATCTCCAGTATTTCTGCCATCCCCGCCCGGAAACGATATGATCTGCCAGCGCCCAGGCCAAAATGCCCAGGTCCATCACCAGCAGGACAGCCAAGAGAGGCCATGCGTAAATATGTATTTTCATATGACCGTTATCCTACCGTTGAAGCGAGGCAGAAGGATCGTCTGTCTTCGTAATCTCGTTTACTCATGCTCTTTCACCGCAATCTTTGGACGTACTCGCCGTAAGTGTGATATGAGTATGGCACAAAGATACAGAAACATCAATATGAAAAATGAACACCGGAAGACAGTGGGACATTCTTCACTTACCAGTTGTCACCCAGAAGCTTCTGCCAGCTCTCGCCGACTTCAAGCCGAACTGTTTGCGGCTCCTCCTTCACCTTGTCCAATAAGAGGCAGTAGCGAAGATCCCGCATAGCGGAGAGCATCTTCCGCAGAGTGATGGTATCTCCCGGTTCCACCGTTTCAACGGCGTCCTCCAGCTTTGCCATCAGGAGTTTGCTGATATCCAGATAGGCTGTAAGGGTATCAACCTCTTCTTCCGCTGTCTTTTCCTGCGACATTTCCACGACTTTTTTCTCGTATTTTTTCTGGTATTCCTTCCGCTGGTCCCGCCATTTTTCCCGGCAGGCTCTATCCCGGAGGGTGCGCTCCGAGAGATCGTATCTCTTCGCCACGCTTTTATAGGTGGCATCCCCGTGGGTGAGATAATAGTTTTTTGCTTTCTGAAAAGCATCTTTCATGAATAAATCCTCCTTATCATTTTGAGATAAAAGAAGGATAGCAGAAAGAACGGGGCAAAAGCAAACACGGAAAAAATTGCAAGCCAGACAGTGCAAGAAGACGATAGGATTGCCGGAGAATCAGCTCCATTGACGCTGTTTCGTGGTGTTTGGATCAGTCATAAATAGCCAACAACATCGGCTAAGAAAGCCACTAATAATACTAATCCAAATTTGGCTTATTCATCCAGCGGGGAAACCAGCTTCGCCATCACATAGGTTTTCGTCCCAGCTCCATAGAGATCAAATCCGCTTTCCCGCATGTCATATCCCTTCCTACGCATCTTTTCCCGGTCCTCCTCTGTCAGCTCTCCATCATAATTACTGAAAGTAACCAGAAGATTCCCTTTTTCGGAAAGAAAACAGTTCGGATGGTCCGTTGAAAAATTGTCCAGCTTCTCCGCTGCTTCCAGCATGGTCTTGTATTGAGTGAAGTATGACTCAGGAATTTCATCTGTCACAAATTTCCCATCCTCAACGGAGCAAGAAATCCCATAGTGCCTGCAGAAGCCCAGCGCTTCCTCAATATTGCGGATGTATCCGGGGATAAACATATGACGCACTCCTCGTTTATCTCTTCTTAATGAATTAAGCAGAATGAATCAAGACAGAAGAACCATCCCTTCGTCTTTCCGACTATATTGCACTATTGCACAGGCTGTAATTCTGTATCAAAATGGAGGGAGGCTATGAAATAACCATATTTTACCCCATGATCTTTATTCAAATATGTGCTGGAAAACGATAACGATACATGATGATCTTGACATATTTTTTGGGCGAAATTTAATCCAAACCCTTGTCCAACAGACTGAGAGATCCTTGCATTCTCTCCACGGAAACCTTTTTCGCAAAGGTGAAAAATCTCATTATCATCACAATATGGTCCAACAGATTTAATCGTAACATCTAAAACATTTGCAAGCTCTTCAAAGGTCACATCAACCTGCTTTCCATTTGGAGAATACTTTATCGCATTTTCCAAAAGAATAAACAAGAGGATCTCAAATGTTGGAAATATGTTGTATTTATAATCGCTTTGAATAGGTGAATTTACATTTATCTTAACATTTTTGTGAAGGTAACCCCTTAATAGCCTCCGCATTTTGTCAAATTTTTTAAAAATAACAGCTTGATAAGGTCCACCAATAGATAATGCTGGATTAATAACCGAATCAAAATATGAGAATCTGTTTGATATCATGAAACTGCTAACATGGACATTTTTTAGAGTTTCAATTAGTTTATTATTATCAATGCTTACTTCGTCTGAATCTGAATAAGAATCCCAAAGCGTATCAATTGAGTTTTTGATTTGACCATTAAGGGACCGGGTTTCATGAAGCAAGTCCCTTATTGCCTCTAGTTTCATTTCTAGTTTTCTTTTTTCTAAAAGAGTCGCCACATCTTCTTGAGCGATGGTTGCACATACATGTTCACATATAGCAGGGTTGTATATATATTCATTGGAATCTGCAATCTTGGATTTTTCTTTATTATATACCCCTTTGATTCTAAGGCCGGTATAAATATAATGCCGTTCTTTTGAAACAAAAACATAGCTTGAAAGGCCATATGGACAACAATAACTGCCCGAATCAGACTCTTTCAGTTTTTCGTAATGTTTTTTGCATTTCGCAGAATTACATCTACTTTTACAAAACGGAGGGAGTTGGAAAAGCGTCCCATCAACGGGACAATCATTTGAGCTTAAGAAAGGTAGCAATGACATATTATACTCCTAAAGATCCTAGGATAACCTTGGCACAAAGGGAGGACAAAAAATCCTTAACCACTGTAGTTAATTTAATATTTTTCCGATCAATAAAAGCACAAAACTTATCAAAATTTACATTCTTAACTGCTTTAACATACCTATCTTCTATTTTTGCTATTTCTAAAGTGGAAACATTTTTTTCAATTAGATTATTTCTTATTTTCATCCATTGTTCTACTGGATCTATGGATTTTTTAACCTGCTCATCTAACACATTAATCCAATCATCAATACTCAAGTCTTTTGGGGCTACGAAATCAGCAAACGAAAAGTATTCGTTATAGTTTGTATCAAACGTATACGCAGTATAAGCTATCACTCTTTTATTCGGATAAGAGTTATGAATCTCACGAATTATAAACGCTCCTTCTTTCGTATATCCGAGTTTTTTCCCAACACCGGATATATCGCAAAGGACTATGTCATATGGCTCAACATCTTGAATAGAATCAATATCTAACTTGTGTTGAATTTGGTATCCATTCTTTTTTAGAAATACTTCCGGTCCAAATTCATTATCATCAATAATGAGAATCTTAACAAAACGTCGCAACTCAACAAGGCTATTGGTTTTACTAATTGCAGCTCTATCAGAAATATCTTGAATTGTATTTGAAATAAAGCAAATCTTCGGAAACTCCATATAATTTTTCCTTTCTCCTATATAAATGGTCGCCTTTTCATGATGCTAGCCGTTTTTTCCATTTTCATCCTTTTATTTTGTTACAAAAAAATAAGCAAAGCTTCTCCAAATGTTTATCTCTTTAGCCCTAAAAAGGCAAAGATAATAATTCACACGACTATGAAAGCCATTCTCGGATTTTCTCTTCAACCCTTTCCACCGGAATCTTGGAAACAATCTTCTTTAATCTCTGCCATGTTAGCCAATCCATCAGTGCACTGGCTGCAAACACCAAAAGAACAACAATACAGCACTTGCCCGGCAGCAGCCAATTTGCTGCAAATTGGTCTGTCTTCAGCCACCGGCTCCACAATACTCCACGGATAAGATTGTTATCATGAATCAAGTAAACGCCAAAGGTCAGCGGGGCAAAGAAAGAAATCATTTTCTGCATTCCCGGCTTCTCTATTTTGATTCTGCTGAATCCAATAAAGAAGCAAGCAGACATAACAAAAACCGGTAAGGAACTGTAGTTTTCAAAATACGCCGGATCAATATAGTCTATCAGCCACGGCTTTGAATTCACAGCCAATTGTACAGGAATCCGTATCAAAAGAAGTGCAAATGCAATCCCGAAAAATAGTGCAAACGGATGCTTCAGCTCCCTGTCAATTCTCTCCGGATATTTCCGGATATATGCTGCAACAAGGTAGAGAACCAGAAACCAGACAAAATGTGTCCCACCCACCTGCAAAGTGCTCACCAAGGGCGTAAGATCTCCCCAAATGCTGATCAACAAAACCAAAATAGCAATAAATCTCCGGTGTTCCCTTTCATCTGCGGCTGCTATAAGCTTGTTCAAAATCGGCATGCAGAGATACATGGCAAAATAGCAGGTAATGAACCAATAGCGGTTATAGCTAACAGGTAAAAAAGCTTTAAAAATATCCTCAGGCCGAACATCGGATATCCCGAAAACTGCAAAGACCAGAGTGATGACCACGGAATAGAAAAACACCTGTGCCCAAAGCATAAAAAGCTTTTTCATCCGAAATTGCGATTGGCTGAGATAATAACCGCTGACCAAAATAAACAGATTTGTGCATACCTTGGCGCAGATATTGGAATAATTCATAATGGCATAAAGCACCGGTCTGCTTTTGACCTCAAGCTCTACCGCCGCAATACCCCCCCATGCCCATTTACATGGATAGTTACAATCATCAGCATCGCCACAATGCGAAGCAAATCTAATGAATAATTCCTGGTTTGTTCTTTCATGACTACGATTCCGTTGGCATTCTTTAGCACCATTCAGAATACTCTTTCCCTTCCAGAATATCCGCTATTCTCTCACTCGCGTGTCCGTCACCGTAAGGATTGCAGGCATGTGCCATTTTTTCATATGCTTCTTTGTCCTCAAGAAGCTCTTTGAAATTCCGGTAAATCGTCTCCTCATCTGTCCCTACGAGCCTAAGCGTTCCTGCCGCAACTCCCTCCGGCCGCTCTGTAGTATCCCGCATGACCAAGACCGGTTTGCCATAGGAGGGACATTCTTCCTGGATCCCACCGGAATCCGTCAGACACAGATAACATCTCGCTTCAAAGTTATGGCAATCAAAAACTTCAATCGGTTCAATAATATGAATCTGCTTGCAATCCCCCAGCTCTTCTTCCGCTGCTTTGCGGACAAGAGGATTCATGTGAATAGGATATACCGCCTTGCAATCGGGGTGTTCATCCAAAACTCTGCGAATCGCCCGGAACATATGGTGCATTGGCTCTCCGAGGTTTTCTCGCCTATGGGCTGTAATAAAAATCAGCTTGCCGTCTCCTACCCAGTCCAATTCAGGATGGCTATAGTCCTCGCGAACTGTACGCTGCATCGCATCAATTACCGTATTTCCGGTAATGTAAATAGTCTTCGGATTCTTTCCCTCTTGAATCAAATGGTCGGCAGCCAGCTGCGTTGGAGCAAAGTTATACTGAGAGATGATGCTCACTGCCTGGCGGTTGAATTCCTCGGGATACGGGGAATAAATATCATAGGTCCTTAATCCCGCTTCCACATGGCCAACGGGAATCTGCAAATAGAAACAAGCCAAAGCAGTCACAAAGGTAGTTGATGTGTCCCCATGAACCAAGACCACATCCGGTTCAATTTTCTCCAACACATCTTTTATGCGGTTCAGGATATTAGTCGTAATATCAAACAGGGTCTGCTTCTCTTTCATAATAGAAAGATCATAATCCGGCACCACACCGAATGTCTGCAAAACCTGATCCAGCATTTGCCGGTGCTGCCCCGTCACGCAAACGATTGTCTGAATGGACGACCGCTTCTTCAATTCAAGCACAAGAGGACACATCTTAATAGCTTCCGGTCTTGTGCCGAAAACAACTACTACCTTTTTCATGCAAATACCTTTTTCCCTTGAAATCTCTCTGAAATCGTGAATAAATCCCGATAAATTCTTTTTGAAGACAGTTCACATCATATCATACTATCATGGGAATTGGTAGCCTTAACTTATCTTTTTTATCCCCCCATAAAAAAGAACAGAAAAGGAGATGAGGATTTCTCCTCACCTCCCTTTCCTTTCATTCTCCCCGCAATTCCTTGATGAGCCCTTCCTTCCCCGGGAAGTTCATCATGTTCAGGGTGAGGACGGCCTGGTCCCGCAGCTCCAGCCGGAAGATCCCCGCTCGGAAACCGTATGATCTGCCAGCGCCCAGGCCAAAATGCCCAGGTCCGTCACCAGCAGGACAGCCAAGAGAGGCCGTGCATAAATATGTATTTTCATATAACCGTTATCCTACCGTTGAAGCAAGGCAGAAGAACAACCGCCCCTCTGTCCTTTTCTCCCTTCTCCTAGCGCCTTGCAGCTCGTTTTCCCTTCTCCTAGTGCCTAGCGCCTTGCAGCTATAAATCCGCGGCGCAGCCGCAACAACTATTTACTATTAACTATTCATTATTAACTTGGCTGTTCCGGCAACCTTGTGAGGCCCTGTATTCCCTTCTGCGCGACTTTTATTGGGACCGAATATAAATTCACGCCCCAAATAAAAAATCGCTTACATCCATTTTAAAGGGAATGATTATCTTATTATGTATTCTAACGGGAGATGATGATAGCCTTCAGCCATGACAAAGGCCTTGCCGGTTCCGCTTTTGTCATGATCAAAATTCCTCCAACATTTTCAGAAAGGGGTTGTCGGTTCCCTGCCCATCCTCTCCGTGGAGAGGGTAAACCGTATCCCATCCGTGCTCAATGCTCTGCAGCAGCGTTGCCTCCCGTTCCTCCGGGGGGAAGGTCTTCAGCTTATTGCAGAGCATTTCCTTTGCCCGGTCGGTCAAGGGCTTTTTCTTCAGACTCCTCATTTCCTCAAAATCTCTCAGTGCCTTCAGCAGGATCTCGTCCCCACAGGCGAAAGAAAAGAAAATGTCCGGCGGACTTTTCTTTTTACTTTTCTTTTGGGAAGAATCCTTCTCTTTATCAAAATCTAAATCCAAATTAGAATCCTTCTCTAAATCTAAATCCCTCTCTAAATCTAAATCCTTCTCTAAATCTAAATCCTTCTCTAAATCAGAATCTAAATCTGAATTAGAATCTAAATCTTGGTAGAATTCATTTTTACCAGGGGATTCTTCTCTGGTAGAACTCATCTTTGCCATTCTGTTTCTAGCCTTGGCTAACCCTCCTTTTCTTCCGTTCTCAACAGCTGCGGCATACCGTTTCAAAGATGAAGCGCAGTTAGGTTTAATGACGGAAAACATGAGTCCGGGGACACCCGGCAATTCCATCTCCTCTCCCCGAATGCAGTAGATACAAATGGCTCTCAAAAGCTGGAGTTCTTCTTCATCCGATAACTTCTCTGCCGCCTCAAAAACAGACGGCATGATCAACGCACCTTGTGGCATTTTTTTCTCCTTTCTTTTTTCCTCCCGGGAAATCTTTGCTCCCCCGGTCTTCATCACGAATTTCCTTCGTCAGCACGATTCGCAAATCTGCGGAGTTTTGCCCGAGATATTCCGGTTATTCTTTCAAATTCAGAGAGATTTACTTCTTGAATATTGGAATATTCACCGTGAACTTCTTCCATTTTTGCGATGGCCTGTGCTATAATGGGCATGAAGCCATTGCTTTGAAAATCTTTCATTTCATTCCTTTCTACTGAGTTGTTTGGCCACATTTCAGTATAAAAGACTTGAAAGATTTTTGTGATGGCTTTTTTTCTTGGCCTAAATTTGGTTAAATTAGCCGGGCTCTAGTAGGGCGATTTCCGCCGAGCCCGAATACCTCCTCTCTCACGGTGTGTGGATCACATGATCCACAACCCCCAGAATCTGCCATTCGCCCTCCGGATAAATGTCATAGTATGGGCTTCCGTCTTCTTTAGTCGCTTTTTCGTTTGCTGCCTTCAAATAGGGCTTGCCGCCCTTTCTGGCATAGATTTTGCAGGTCGTTTCTCCCTCAGCCGTCATGGCAAGAATGATCTCTCCGAAGCGGGCAGTATCCTGCCTGCGAACCACCAAAAGATCCCCGGCAAAGATGCCCCGGTCTATCATGCTTTCGCCCTCTGCCCGGAGGAGAAAATGATCTCCCTTCCCGAAAATCTCATCCGGCAGCACCACGGTCATCTGGATATCCTCAATGGCCTCTGTTAAGGGGCCGCAATGGACGCTGCCCACCAGGGCGGCATTATGGTAGTTCTTCGGGGCCAGATTCTCCGGCACCCGAATGGGCTCCCATGTCCCGGAGCCTGCCTCCAACTGACCTCTCTCCTTCAGTGCCGCAATATCTCCTGATACTGTGCTGACGGAATTATAGCCGCATTCCCGCATAATTGAATATACCGCCGTCCCCTGAGCCATGAATCCGGGGAATCATGAGCCACCATTCCGGGGAAATATGATCCACGATTCCGGAAATTATTGAGCCAGAAAATTTCGCCCTTATAATTGTGTTATGCACCTAAAGACGCAAATACAATTTAAGGAGGTCTCGCAGATGACCGTAAGATACTGCGAAATACTGAGGTTGGATAGTATCGGCTTCAGCAGAAGAAACATTGCATTAAGCGTCCCCTGTTCCCGCAACACCGTGGCAAAGGTTTTAAATCGGGCCAAAGAACTTGGCATATCCTGGCCATTGCCGGACGGGACGACAGACAAAAGCTTGGAAAAAGTGCTGTTTGGTAAGGAAGACCCCGTGGTTCGAACCGACAGAAAGCTGCCAGATTGCAACTACATTCGCGATGAGCGCTGCAAAAACGCCTCGGTTAATAAGAAGCTTCTCTGGACGGAATATCTGGAAGTGTGTAGGCAATCCGGGGAAAAACCGTTGATGTATTCCCAGTTCTGCTATTATATTCAGAAAGATGAAGAAAAGCGTCGTGCAACCATGCACATCAATCGCAAGCCGGGAGAAGAGATTGAAGTAGATTGGGCCGGTGATCCGGCATATATCATAGATTCCAATACCGGAGAATTGATTGAGGCAAAGATTTTTGTCGGAGTTTTGTCGTACAGCCAGTATACATATGTTGAAGCATTTCCAAACGAACAGACTCCGGCGTGGATAAAAGCACATATCCACATGTTTAATTATTTCGGCGGAGTAACAAAGATGCTGATTCCGGACAATACAACGACGGCGGTAAAACATACAAAGGACTGGTATACGCAGGAGCTGAATAAGACATACCACGAAATGGCAGAGCATTACGGAACGGCAATTCTCCCGGCAAGAGTTAGACGACCCAAAGATAAACCTAATGCCGAGGGCAATGTTGGTCATGTCTCAACATGGATAATAGCTGCCTTGAGAAATGAACAATTTTTCTCATTTGAGGAACTGAACCGAGCAATTCGAAGAAAGCTGGAAACATATAATTCGGAAAAATTTCAGAAGAAAGAAGGCAGCCGAAAACAGCTTTTTATTGAAGACGAAGCTCCGAATTTAATTCCACTCCCGGCAGCACCATATGAGCTCGCCGAGTGGAAAGAAGCAACCGTCCAGTATAACTACCATGTCTACTTTGATGGGATGTATTACTCCGTACCTTACAATTGCATTGGTCAGAAAGTAAATCTCCGTACCACAGACAGTACAGTTGAAGTATATGCCGGCCAGGAACGAGTAGCCACCCACAGAAGGATATACGGTCGTTTAGGACAGTATTCCACTGTGACTGAGCACATGCCCGAAGACCACCAAAAATATCTCGAATGGAATGGAAACCGTTTTAGATCGTGGGCAAAAGGGATTGGAAGCGCAGCATATACCGTTGTTGATTCCATGCTGACCTCAGTAAAAGTAGAGCAGCAGTCTTACAGAAGCTGTATGGGACTGCTAAAGATGGCAGATAAATACAGCAAAACGAAATTGGAAGCAGCATGTTCCAAGGCATTAGAGTATACGAAAACGCCAAGCTACAAGGTTATTAAGAATATTCTTGCCACTGGTACTAAGGATTCCGAAAATGAAATAACCCACACGACAAACGCATATGGAATCACCCGTGGTTCTGATTACTACAAGAGGTGATTTGTATGGTGAATGAAGTTACAATAGACAAGCTTATTGAAATGCGCTTTACAGCAATGGCAGACGCTTTTCGCATTCAGGAAAACGATCCTTCTATGAAAGCATTATCTTTTGATGAGCGCTTTGGAATGTTGGTGGATACGGAATATACCAGCCGGAAAAACAACCGTCTAAAACGCCTGATTAAGGGTGCTGAGTTTGACCAAGCGGACGCCCATATTGCAGCTGTTGACTACCATTCCGGCAGGAAACTGAATAAGGATCTTATTAACAGGCTTGCAAAATGTGATTACATCTCTGAATACAGAAATATCTTCATTACCGGGGCGACAGGATGCGGAAAAACATATCTGGCTTGTGCCTTTGGGATGGAGGCCTGCAAGCACTTCTACAAAACGAAATATGTAAGGCTTCCGGATTTACTGGTTGATTTGGATGTAGCCAGAAGTGAAGGAAATTACAGAAAGGTTTTGAACAAGTATGCCAACCCTGCACTGCTTATTATTGATGAGTGGCTGCTGTTAAAAGTTAACGAGTCTGAACAGAAAGACATCTTTGAACTCCTACAGAGGCGAAGAAAAAAATCCTCAACAATCTTCTGCTCACAGTTTGTTCAACAGGGTTGGTATGAGCAGCTCGGTGGCGATGCAAGTCCGCTGGCAGATGCAATTCTTGACCGGATTGTCCATGATGCTTACAGCATAAATATTGTAAGTTTGGATCCCTCAAAAGATATTTCTATGCGTGAAATTTATGGCTTGGATAAGTCGCTTCGCGAATAAGGCTATGCAGCGGTGGCTCTGC
>JAZUFG010000098.1:0-41186 GCA_045640565.1 Oscillospiraceae bacterium
TTGCGTGGCAAGTGAAGCGCCTAACACCGTGAAGTATTGCGGCTACGCCGCAAAGTGAAGTTAAGAGTTCCGCTTCCTACCGTGCGAAGCACACTTCACACCCGAAGGGCACTTCACTTGCGAAGCAAGCTTAACGTTCCGCGCGAGCGGAACACTTAGTTAACAAAAACCACCCATTTGTCCGGTACACAAATGGGCGGTTTTTGTTGGTGGACGATGGCGGACTCGAACCGTCGACCTCTTGCGTGTGAAGCAAGCGCTCTAACCAGCTGAGCTAATCCTCCAAGCAAGGCTGATTATAGCACAGAATTTTGAAATTGCAAGGAAAATTTGGGGATTTCGGAAACAGCAAGGTTACAAAGCGTAAATATTTATAAACTTAATACTTATTTAATATTTTTGCTCTTACTTTTTAATATCTCTATTGTATAGTATCATTGAAATTAGATATTCTTCATTTTCATTTTCCTCTCCTTTCATATTTTTCCTATAATAGAAGCGGTCGGGTTGATCTCCGGCCGCTTTTATTATTTGCAAAGGCGAAGAAAGTCGGATATAATTGACAAAAAAACTAGGAGGGAGTCCATTGGAAGATTTGGGAATACCCGGCATCTTTGCAGATGAAAACGACCGTCCCGCTGCGGAGGCCTTGGCCAAAGAGCTGGGAACCTGCGTCCTTTCAAAGGCTCCGACCGATGCCGTTTTCCTCCTTTTGGGCAAAAACGGGCTCAGCCTGACGGACGGAAAGCTGGAGGTCCGCGGAGATTTTCGCAAGCTTCTCCCCCGCCTGAAAACCGCAAATCTTCGGCAGGAAATGCTCCTAAAGGCCGCAAAGAAAAAGCCCTCCGAGGAAGCTCCCAGAGCGGTGGATGCCACTGCCGGCCTGGGAGAAGATTCCCTCATTCTGGCTGCCGCCGGATTCCGGGTCCTGCTCTTTGAGAAGGATCCTATCATCGCAGCACTTCTCCGGGATGCGCTGAAGAGAGCCGGCGAAGATCCGGAGCTTTCCGAAACCGTCAGCCGGATGGAAGTCCGGCAGGAGGACAGCATTTCCGCGCTCCCCTGCCTTCCCTTTACGCCGGATCTGGTTCTCCTGGATCCCATGTTCCCGGAGCGGCAAAAGTCTGCCTCTGTCAAAAAGAAATTTCAGCTTCTCCATTACCTGGAGGCTCCCTGTTCCGATGAAAGCGGACTCTTGGATGCGGCCATGGCCTCCGGCGCTCACCGGATCCTCATTAAGCGTCCCGCGAAGGGTGCCTTCCTTGCGGGTCAAAAACCCAGCTATTCCCTGCAGGGAAAGGCCATCCGCTATGATGTGATCCTGCAAAATCCATAAAAAGGCGAGGACTTGCGGGGTGTTCCGATGAACACTCTGCAAGCCCTCGCCTTCCGCTTCCTATCAAAGAATATCGATCTGACAGTTCCGCATGGTCTCCAGGGCAGCCCTGTGACCCTCCGGCGTAACCCCTGCGCAGCAGGAGGAATCCACTGTGATCTTCGCATTGGGATAGCCCGCGCGCATGATCAAAGCATTGGAAACCACGCAGACATCCGTGCAAAGTCCAAGCATCTCGATTTCCATCTCTTCCCCGGGATAGCGGTCCTTCAGGCCCCGGGAAATGCTGAAACTGCCGAAACCGGCTTTGATGACATCCTTATATTCTTTTCCGGCCAGCGCCTTTTTGATCTCCTCATTCAGCTCATGCCCGTAGGAACCATCGATGCAGTGCGGGATGGGGAGCTTCTTCCCCTCCAGAGTTTCCATGTAGTTATCATAATGGGTATCATAGGTAACGAAAATTTCATCCCCGTCAAACTCCCGGATCTTCTTTGCCACATTGGGCACGATGGCCTGGGCTTCCGCTGTGCCAAGGGCTCCGTCCACAAAGTCATTCTGCATATCCACAACAACCAATATCTTTTTCATATTGCTCTCCTATCCGTTGCTCCTGCGGGAATAGGCCTTTGCAAGCCCGCCCTCGGCAGTCTCTTTATAGCGGCGATTGATATCCTTCCCCGTATGATACATGCTCTTGAGCACCATATCGTAGCTGATGTTTCTGGTGCCGGAAAGGAAGTAAGAAAGATTTGCTGCATTGATGGCCCGCATGGCTGCAACCGCATTTCTTTCAATGCAGGGAATCTGAACCAGGCCGCAAATGGGGTCACAGGTCAGGCCAAGATGATGCTCCAGAGAGATTTCTGCCGCATATTCAATCTGATCCAGCGTATATCCGAAGAGCTGCCCGGCAGCAGCCGCAGTCATGGAGCAGGCAACGCCGATCTCCGCCTGACAGCCGCACTCCGCTCCGGAAACAGAGGCATTCCGTTTCGCCAGTTCTCCGAAAAGGCCCGCCACACCCAAAGCGTGGATGACATCCATATCCGAAAGGTTCCGTTTTTGCTTCAAATAATAGAGCACTGCGGGCAGCACACCGCAGGACCCGCAGGTCGGAGCGGTCACAATGGTCCCGTTGTCGGCATTTTGCTCACTGACAGCATAGGCATAAGAGCAGACATACTGACATTCCAGCACCTCCGGGTGCTTGTTCACCAGAAGATGTTCATGCAGGCCCTTGGCCTTTCTTTTTATATGGAGGCCTCCGGGAAGCTCCCCCTCGGCACTCAGCCCTTCATGAATGGCATTCTGCATGACCTCCCAAACCTTGGCAAGATAGTCCCAGATCTCCTTGCCCTCGTTGAGCTCCACATATTCCACCAGATCAATATAGCGGAAATGGCAGAACTGGCTGATTTCCGCAAAAGAATTCTCCAGGTAAACATCGCCCCGGTCTTCCTTGTCATCACGGCCTTCAATGACAATATCTCCGCCGCCGACGGACTGGACCCGGATCCGCTGAATTTCCCTGCCCTCCCGGTAAGCGATCAGGTCCAAAGTGTTGGGGTGCTGCAGGCCCTCCGGACTTTCTTCTGAGAAGATCACCTCCACGGGAAGGGGGTCAAGGGCCATCTGCAGGGCGCGGTCCGTGCCGTGGCCACGGCCTGTCTTGGAAAGGGACCCGTAAAGAATGGCCTTATAAGCATCCGCCGTAGGATTTTCTTTCCGGAAAAGCTCTGCGGCAGCAGCCGGGCCCATGGTATGGGAGCTGGAAGGTCCTTTGCCGATCTTATAAATATCACGAATGGATTTCATGGTTTGAAACTCCTTTCCGTCCTTCTGTCATTTTCATTATAACACAGGATTCCGGAAATGCTATTGCGTTTTTATCCGAAAATCGCTAGAATGAGGGAAAAATGGAGGTGTTTTCCATGAAAACTGTTGCAGAATCCTCCCGGCTTCTGGATGCCGGACTTCTTACCCCCATAGATTTGGTGGAAGAGGCCATTGCAAACACGGAGGCCCGGCAGAAAGAACTGAATGCCTATATCACCTTCTGCCCGGAATCTGCCCGGGCAGAAGCAAAGTCCGCCTGGGAGCGCATCCGAAAGGAGGGCCGCAGAGGTCCCCTGGACGGTGTTCCCTTCGCCGTGAAGGATCTCATATTCGTTAAGGGTGTCCCCTGTACCGCAGGCTCCGAAATGATGAAGGATTTTATTCCGGAGGAAGACGGCAGCATGGTGGCAGCCATGCGAAAGGCCGGTGCCGTTTTCATGGGCAAGACCCACACACAGGAATGGGGCTGCGGCCCCACGGGTGAGCAGTCCTACTTTGGTCCCTGCCATAATCCCGTGGATCCGGGCTTGATTTCCGGCGGTTCCTCCGGCGGCTCCGCTGCCGCCGTGGCCTCGGGCATGGTCCCCTGCGCATTGGGTTCTGATGCCGGCGGTTCCATCCGGATTCCTGCCGCTCTCTGCGGCGTTGTCGGACTCAAGACGAGCTTTGGCCTCGTTGCGGATGAGGGTTCTTTTCAGGGCAGCCTGCATTTAGGGGTAGGCGGCCCCATTGCCAAAAGCTGTGAAGACTGTGCCATCCTCATGGATGCCCTGCTTCCCCAAAACGAACCTTCATTCCGTTCTCTCCTTCTGAATCCCGCATCTTTGAAGGGCAAGACCTTTGCCGTTCCCCGGAATCTCTTCATGGGCTGCGTGGAGGACGGAGTCCTGGAGGTATTTGAACACGCCGTGAAAATTCTCCAAGATGCCGGGGCAGAGGTAAAAGATATCCCTATTCCCTGGCTGGAGGATATCCCGGAGCTGAGTTCTGCTATCACCTTCCCGGAGATTGCCTTTTTGCACCGAAAGCGTCTGGAGGAAAATCCGGAGGGCTATCGCCCCGCCATCAAGGCAAGGATCGAACGGGGTTTTGACTATCCCGCCACAAAGTATATTGAAGCCATTCAGCGGCGGGAACAGCTGATCGCTCAATGGGCGGACTTCATGAAGGACAAGGCTGCCGTTCTGATGCCGACTGTTCCCATCACCGCCTATCCCCTCTTTCAGGAGACGATGGAATTGGGCGGCAAAACGCAGGATTGCTCCGCTCTGCTGGTGAAACATACCCGAGCTGCCAATGTCATCGGCTGTCCGGCCCTTTCCGTTCCCGGCGGTACGGCCAAGGGCCTGCCCGTGGGCATCATGTTCATGGGAACCACGAATCAGGATGCGGAGCTGCTGCAAATCGGCCATCTTTTTGAATCTGCTCTCGGAAATCCATCGTTTTTTTCCGTTTGACATTTCTCTTTTTAAGCATTATAATGCCCTCGGAACTGAAAATTGCGCTTTGGTCAAGGGAAGCGGGGTGAAAATCCCCCACGATGCCGTCGCTGTAAGGTGGAGCCATTCCCACAATGCCACCGGGAAACCGGGAAGGCGGGATGAGCCGGGAAACCAAGTCAGAAGACCTGCCAAAGATGCCATGCAAAGAGCTGCGGGTCACAGCCACTGCGTAAATGAAGAAGCTATTTTACTTCCTTTCTTTGCATGGACAACAAAGAAAGGAAGTATTTTTATGAAAAAGAAAACAATTTTCACTCTCCTCGCCGTTCTTCTCGTCGCTGCAGCTCTTGCTGCCCTTTGGTATTTCGGCTATAAAAAACCGGCAAATGCGGCAGCCAATGAAAACCTCAAAAGTGTCACCGTAAACATTGTCCATACGGACGGCACGGAAAACACCCGGACTTTCACCACGGAGCGGGCTTATCTCAGCGAGCTGCTGGAGGATGAGGGTCTGCTGGTGGCCGAGGATCAGGGCTACGGTCTTACCATTCTTTCTCTGGACGGGGAAGAAGCCCTGGTGGAAAACAATGCCTCCTGGGTCTTTAATGTAAACGGGGAAATGGGCACCTCCTCTGTGGATGCCACACCCTTAGCTGACGGAGATATCTATGACTTCTCTATCCTCACCTGGTAAACTCACCCTGCGGGAAGTCATTGTCCTGGGCCTCCTGGCCGCCATGATGATCGGAACGAAGATTGCCCTAGCCGCTTTGCCCAACATTCACCTGGGCGCTGTGATTCTGACCTTTGCCGTAGCGTTTTTCGGATGGAAAGCTCTCTATACCGCGGCCATCTACATCCTTTTGGAAGGTCTTGTCTATGGCTTCGGCATCTGGTGGGTCAGTTACCTCTATTGCTGGCCTCTCTTGGTGGCAGCCCTGATGGCTGTGCGGAAAAAGGACTCTCCCCTTGTCTATTCCGCTGTGGCTGCCGCCTTCGGATTTGCCTTCGGGGCTCTTTGTGAGATCCCCTATCTTTTCCTCATCGGCTGGAAGGCCAGCTTTACCATGTGGATGGCGGGAATCCCCTTTGACATCGTTCACGGAGCAGCAAATTTTGCTCTCTGCGCTCTTCTCTTCCCGCCCCTGCAAAAGCTGGGAAAACACTTGCAGCCAATCATGCAAAAATAAAAAAAGCCTGTGGAAACGAGCCTTTACCGGCTCCTTCCACAGGTTTTTTATCGAATCTTCAAAGCCCGGAAGAGAATTCTCCGGCGCTTTACCATTTCTTTTACCTGCGCTTTCCGCTCCTTACCGCCCTGATTTCGGATCAACATTCCGAAAATCCGGAAAACCTGATAAATCCAGGCGAAAGGCCGGGCCCAAGCATGCTTTTGAGCATAGGGCCAGGCATGAAGACCGCATTTTTGCAGGCGGCGAAAGGGATTCCTTTCCGTTTGAAACTCTGCGATCTTATTTGCCATTGTCTCCCGGCTGCGGCCAAAATTTCCTGCCCCGTCCAGTTCTTCAAAAAGGAGATCCACCGTCTTTTCATTCGCAGATTCCGCAAAGACTCTGTGGGGCCCGCCGAAATATTTCTCCACCATGCGGGTGGCAGTGATTGCCAGAGCTTTGAGCCCTGCTTCCCTTGTCATTCGGGAAAAGTTTGCCTCCCAAAATTCATCCGTCAAAAGCCGGTCAACAAGGCATGCCCAATCCGCCAGCTGCCGCAAGCCCAGCTCCGACTTCAGATGCTGGGCAATATGCGCAAGGATCACCAAGGCATTTTCCGGGTCGGGCAGGGAATAGAACTCCACTCCTCCCAGCTTTCGCTCCACCGGCTCTGTCCCCAGGATCCGGGCATCCAGGCGCTTCCCCTTCCGCCCTCTTCCGCCTGAAAAATAACGGTGCAATTCATAGTGGACCCCCGATTTTTCATAAGCGATATGCCGCGCTTTCAAATCCCCGCAGACGGCATTAGAGGAAGAATAGCCTGCCTCCCGGAGGCGCTGATCGGCCTCCTCCACTGGAATCCCCAGGACAAGAAAATCGATGTCACCCATTGTTCGCAGGGAGGGATCCTTGTAGTATAAGGCGGCGGAAAGTCCCTTGAGAATGACCGCTTTCCCGGGTGCCAGGACTCTGTTCAGCTCCTTTGCGGCAAAACAGTGCCTTAAAAATGCGGTTTGATTTTGAAATCGGATGTTTTCTAATATCCCGCGCTTCTCCGCCGGGCAGGGTCCGGCTGAAATCAAGGGTAAAAGGGCATGCCTATGCAGATCCCGGGCCGCCCCACCCCAATCCGAAATGGCGGGCTCTTCCCCTCCGAAGAGAGAATAGCGCAGCAAAAGAAGAGCGTCTTTCATTCCAACTCACCTAATGATGGCGGTATGGAAAAGCCCATCCGGGCCCTCCGTTACCCGCATGGCAAAGGGAAAACGGTCAGCCTCCACACTGAGGTGAAAATCGGACTCCGGGAAAACATCCTGCCTTGCGGGGTCAAAGAATTTGGCGCCGTCATCCCGCTTACATTCTTCAATACCCTTTTCAAGGTCACATTCCGTCCCCTCCAGCAAACTCTTGATATATTCCGCGCAGAGGGTATCTTCCCGGGTGCTCTTCCTGCCGGCCAGACCCATGCAGACCAGGGAAATATCCTCGGCACCGCTTTTTCGGATATAGTCGGCAATCGCTTTGGCACAAACCAGGCTGCCGCAGAGGATTTCCGTGGCTCCCGCAGCACTGGCGACCCCCTGGGTCCCTGCGGAGGTGGTATGGACCACGGTCTTCCCGCTAAAGTCATAATCCTTGACCTGGCTGGGAGAATTTCCGAAATCAAAGCTCGGGCATTTGGCGCCGCCCCGCTCCCCCATCAGGAGCGCTCCGGGATGGGCATCCCGATAGGCAAGAGCATCTTCCACGCTTGCCATGGGAATCAGGTCTTTTGCCCCGTTATTCAGCACATAAGCCTCCACGGTCATGGCCCGAAACACATCAATGACCACCGTCAGGCCCTTTGCCTGTCTGGCCCCCTCGATCAATTCCAAAACACGAATATTCATCCGTTTCTCTCCTCAGCCCAGGACCTCTTTATAGACCCGAAGGGCATTTTTATAGAAGACCTTCTCGATTTCTTCCTCTGTAAAGCCTGCCCGGTCCATCGCCTCTGCCAGCTTTTGGATCTCTCCCGCGCCGGTGATCTCCAAGACGCCGGAAATTCCGTCAAAATCCGTTCCCAGGCCGATGACATCCATTCCGGCAACCTTTTTGATATATTGAATATGCCGGATCATATCTTCTATCCGGCTTTTTGCCTCTGCCCTGGATTGTACGGTCAGATTATCCGCATTCAAAAAAGAGGGGCAGAAATTGATTCCCGTAATACCGCCGTGATCCGCCAGGGCCAACAGCATTTCGTCACTCAGATTTCTCGGCACATCCGTGACTCCCCGGGCGTTGGAATGAGAGGCCACGATGGGAGTGGAGGGCTTCACCGTCTTCAGAATATCCCATATTCCCGCATCGTTCAGATGGGAGATGTCAATGAGCATTCCCATATCTTCCATGGCATGGATAAATTCAAAGCCCAGGGGTTTCAGGCCGTTGACGGTATCCGTTTTACCGGGGAGGCCGTTCCTGCCCATAGGATTGGGGAAGGCCAGCTGATTCTCATAGTTCCATGTCAGGGTGGATTTCCGAATTCCCCGGTCATAGGCCTTTTTCAGGTTTTCCAGTTTGCCTTCATAGGGAAGTCCCTCTTCCACGGTTCGCAGCATGGAAATATAACCATCTTTGAAGTTCTTCTCCATATCGCTTCCCGTAAGAGCAGGACGGATCCGATCCGCATGCTTTTGAAGCTGTCCGTCCAGATAATCCTGGATCTTCATCAGATATTCAAAGGGAGAGCAGCCGGCCAGATTCGCTGCTGCCTCACTGACATAGGAGGCAAAGCACTGGCAGAGATAGCCGCCCTTTTTCAGGCCCTTGAGAGAGATCATCCGTTTGTTTTCCAGGAGGGAAATACCGTCCCGGAGCTCTTCCTCCGTAACCGTAAAGCTGTAGCCGATCCCTTTTTTCTCTCTCCCCAGACGGATAGCCTCTGCCTGGGTATTTCTGCTGACGATCAGGCCCGCAGTGTCACAGTGCATATCGATAACAGGTACCATAATTAACTCCTCTATTTCACGCCGAAGATTCTGGCAGAATTATCAAAGAAAATCGCATCCGTTTCCTTCTTTGTCAGCTGCAGACGCTCAGCTGCCCGCTTACAGGCAGCCATTTCTTCATAGATAAAGAAGGTGATCTTCTCTGCCTCCGGGAAGGGAATTTCCCGCATGTGGGGATCCGCCGAGAACTTCCCCAAAGAATTTTCGGGGATCTCATTGATATAGAAGCCATTTTCCACGACCCTGCGGGCCTTCATCCGGAAAATGGGGAAATCCGAGCCGTAGATGAAACGGGAAGCACCAAAGCGTTCCAGAACCTGCTCCATGACCCAATCATTGGTATTGGCCGTGAAGTCCCAAACGGTCTTCTCCGTATTTTTGAGATAATCCAGAGCTGCGCCAACATCCTCGTTTGCATAGGCGCGGCCCAGATGGGCAACAAGGAGCTGCAGATCCGGATAGTTCTGCTCAATTTCCAGAAGCTGGCAGTAGTTCACCGGATCTCCCAGTCTGCCGGGACGGGCAATATGCAGCTGAACCACCCAATGATGCCTGTTGGCAAGCTCCAAATGCTCCTTGGGCAGGAAATCGTATATCCGAATCTCATCCGCCGGAATATAGTCCGGTGCAAACTGCAGATAGACCTTGATGCCCCGGAAAACAGGATTTGCCAATACTTCCCGCTCCAGCTCCTCTGCGCTCTGGCTGGGATGGGAAAGATAGAGTGCCGGAAGATCGTACTGATTTGCCTTTTCCACCACATAGGCATTATTTCTCTTCCTGTCGATGGTGATAACAGGGTCTCCGTAAATTACGGGAGTAACCTCATTTTCCGGGAAGAGCAGGCGGTTCGTTTCACATAGATCCTCCATGGAATTATCCTCGGCCACCAGGCGGGGCCAATTCTGGCTGCCTTCCCGCAGGCCGCCCTCCCGATGGAATTCTTTGAGCCAGATATGGGAGTGGCAGTCAATGAAGCGTTTGGGCAGGAAAGGCTTCAAAACCGTGTCATAGAAATAGCGGTCATAGTCCGTAGGATTCAGCAGTGCCATAGGAACACCTCACAAAAAGTTTTCTCGGCGGATGCCGCGGGAATTGCCGCGGGAATAAACCGCCAAGCGATTTATTCCCTAGACAGTATTATAACAGAAGCGGCTTCTTTTCTCAAGGGAAGTCCGTTGCTATTTTTCCTTCCCCGTGTTATAATTCCCGGAGAAATCAAAGAAAAAGAGGCTAGCTTATGAAATACGATCTAATCATCCGCAATGCCAGAATCGTGGATGGCAGCGGCAGTCCCGCCTATCTCTCCGACCTTGCCGTCCGGGACGGAAAAATTGCCGAAATCGGCAAGATTTCCGACTCAGCCAAGCAGGAGATCGATGCCAAAGGGCTCACCCTGACCCCGGGCTTTATTGACGCCCATTGCCATGAGGACGAGACCCTGGGCAACCCCACCTCCACTCTGGCCAAACTCTCCCAGGGCATAACCACCGTTTGCGGCGGCCAATGCGGCAGCAGCTGGTTCCCCGTTCCCACGGATCCGGAAAAATTTGAAATCTTCACCCGCCTCCGCAATGCCTACATCACAGACCCGGAATGCGGCTTTGCGGAAGCCTATAAGAGCTTCACCTCCATGGAGAACTATCGGAAATACCTTGCTGTCCGGCCCATGGCCTATAACTTCACGGTTCTGACGGGGCATAGTGAGCTCCGGATCGCCGCCATGGGAATGGACAACCGGAAGCCCACCCACGAAGAGTTGGAAACTATGAAGTCCCTTCTCCGGGAAAGTATGGAACACGGTTCCCGGGGCATGAGTGCCGGCCTGATCTACTCTCCCAGCTGCTATGCCGACAAGGAAGAGCTCCTGGAACTCTGCAAGGTCGTTGCAGAATACGACGGAACCTATGCCGTACATCTGCGGAACGAAGCGGGCTTCTTTGTGGAGTCCGTTCAGGAGGCCATTGATATTGCCCGTGAGGCCGGCTGCCGTCTGAACCTCTCCCATCACAAGGTCTGCGGCAAAGAAAACTGGGGAAAATCCAAAATCACCCTGAAAATGATTGCCGACGCCAAGGCCGCCGGCATGAAGATCCATACGGATGTTTATCCCTACACTGCCACCGGCTCCAATCTCAACATCTGCCTGCCCAAGGAATTCTTCGCCAACGGCCCCGCCAGGACCCATGAGCTCCTGCAGGACCCTGCCGTAAGGGCAGAGCTCAAGGAAAAGATCCTCTCCAACTCCGAAGGCCGCTATCGCAATTGCGGCGGCTGGGAAAACATTCTCATCTGCGGTGCCCCCAAGAATCCGGAGGCGGAGAATATGACCGTTGCGGAATATGCCCGCAGTGTGGGAAAAGACGACTTTGAAGCCTACTTCGATCTTCTTGTGGCCAACGGCCCCGCCGCGCAGGCTGCTTACTTCGCTATGAGTGAGGAGGAGCTTTGCCGCATTCTGAAGGACGAGAATATCTGCATCTGTACGGACTCCTATGATGTCCGGACCGGAAATGCCGTCCATCCCAGAAGCTACGGTGCTTTCCCCCACGCCCTCGGTTATTTCGTCCGGGAAAAGAAGCTGATGCCTCTTGAGACCATGATCATGAAGATGACCCGGAAACCGGCAGAGTTCATGGAACTCCGGGGCAAGGGCCTGATCCAAAAGGGCTATGACGCAGACCTGGTCCTCCTGAATCCCGACACTGTGGATGCCAAGGCCGATTTCCGGAATGCAAGAGCCATCAGCGAAGGGATTGAGCAGGTTTTCGTGGCCGGAGAATGCGTATATGCCGACAAAAAACTGACAGGCAAAACCCCGGGAACCTTTATTCCCTGGTAAGAATAGGGAGGAAAGCATGAAAAGATCCGGAACGCTCTCTCATCGCGGCCTGACACTGCTTCTTCTCTTCCTGGGCATTCTGGCCACATTTGCGGGAAGTCTGACCCTGAAAAAGCAGAAGTCCTACCTCCCAACGGATGCCGTTATCAGCAAAATTGAAGAGCACTATGACGCCTCTGCCGCGGAGGATGGATCCCAATACAGCTATGATGTGACTGTCCGCTACCGTGTGGACGGCAAGGAATATGAAGGGCCTCTCGGCTACCACCAAGACGGTTATGAGGAAGGGCAGACTGTTGCCATCCGCTACAATCCCGAAGATCCCGGGAAAATCGTCACGGCGTCCAAGGGCTTTGCCATTTATCTGGTCATCATCGGGCCCCTGCTTCTGGTCGGCGCGGTCATCAATATTCTGCGGCACGGACTGTAAAAATGATAACGAAGAGGCTGCGGCCTAACATATCCCCCCAATACCGGGCAGCCGATATTGGGGGGATATGTATGAAATTCGGCCTTTCAAAAATGTGCGCTGTACTGACCCCGTACTAACCCCGTACTAACGCTCAGAAATTATGCAAATTGCACAGAACATTTTACATAAAAAAACAAGGGTTTTTCCCTGAAAAACCCTTGTTTTGGTCCGAGTGTCGAGATTCGAACTCGAGGCCTCACGCCTGCTTCGCTTTGCTTGCAGGCTGGCGGCTCCGGGCACAGCCCGTTCGCCACACTCGGGGGAAAATATGCCACCGGCATATTTTCTCCTCCCCTCGTGCCCTCTTAGGCTTCAGCAGATTTTCATGCCTCAAAATCTGTTGATATATAAGGGGTTTTTGCTTCTTTCATCACAAATCTAGACTAACCCTAGACTAACGCTCAGAAATTGTGTAAATTCCACAGAACTTTTTGCACAAAAAAACAGGGGTTTTTCCCTGAAAAACCCCTGTTTTGGTCCGAGTGTCGAGATTCGAACTCGAGGCCTCTTGAACCCCATTCAAGCGCGATACCAAACTTCGCCACACCCGGAAAGCTAGCGTATTATAACACCTTCCCTTTCGGAATGCAAGTACTTTTTTCTGGAAAGTGCTTTTTCTTTTCCTATCCCAATTCATCCAGGTATTCTTCCAGGCAGAGGCCCCGCTCTTCGATCTCCTTTGCAGCCTCCGGCCCCACATAGCGATAGTGCCAGGGCTCACAGGAGAAGCCCGTCCGTTCTTTTTTCTCCTCCCGGTAGCGGTAAATAAAACCGTAGTCCCGAGCATGGACGGCCAGCCAATTATAAATAGGCCAATCCCCTCCTACAACTCCGGAGGCATCGTTGATATCTATAGCTAGCCCTGTCTGATGCTCACTGGATCCCACTCGGGCCACCCAGTTTTTTGCTTCTTCTTCCGCCTCTTCCTCGCTATAGCCTTCCGCAATGAGGCTTTCCGTTTTTTCCTCCATGAAGCTCTGCTGTACCGCTGCCGTCCGATAACCGGAAGCAACAATAGGGTCCAGGCCCTCGGCCCGCATAGCCTCGAACATCCGATTCAGATCCGGAAGGATTCTTTCATCCACCTGCTCTCCTCCCCGAATCTCCACCAGGTCCAACGGAAGGTCATCCGGCACCCGGAAATCCCCGTTCACCAGAATGAGATTCCAACCGTGCTCCAGACTTGCGACCTTTCGTGTGTCCGTAAAGCCGAGCTTTTGCAGTATTCTCGGGATTCCAAGACAGGCCGCCAGCAAAAGAGCGATGAGAATCAGCAGTCGGGATAGAAACCTCCTGTGCTTTTTTGACCTGAACTTTTTTTCATATTCGTCTGCTAACACGGAAGACCTCCATGACAAGAAATTATCTGTTTTCATTATATCACGGCGGAACTAGCCGGTCAAACCGCAAAGAGGAAATGGCAACGACCTTTATCGCATGATCCTGCGGATGATCCGCTCAAAGTGCGCTTTATCGAAAATAACGGGGACGGGATAGATGGGATTCGCCTCTGCATCTGCCCAAGAAACCATCTGCGGAATATCCTCTTCCCGGATCAAATCGGCAAAGCCCTCCGGAATGTCCATGCGCCGATTCATAGCTCGAATCTCTGCAATGAAGGCCTTTGCCTTTTCTTCCTCGGTCCCGTCCTCTCGGACGCCCGTAAGCTCCGAAAGCCGGGCCAATTTTTTATAAACGGCCGAGCCATAATCCTCCAGGACCAGGGGCAGGATCACGGCATTGGCTAAACCGTGAGGAGTATTGTAGAGCCCACCCAGCGTGTGCGCAATAGCATGGACATTTCCCACTCCGGATCGTCCGAAGGCAAAGCCCGCTTTGTTGGCAGCCAGAAGCATCTGCTGACGTGCCTCCAGGTCCGTCCCGTCTCGGTAGGCGCGCTCCAGATAACCAAAAATCAGGACGGTAGCCTCCTCGGCCAAACGGTCGCTTTCTTTGGTTCTATTGGACCTGCAAAGATAAGCCTCAACGGCGTGAGTAAGGGCATCCATGCCGGTGGTGGAAGTCGTATGCGGGGGCAATGTAACCATGAGCTCCGGATCCATCACGGCATAATCCGGCATGAGACAGAGGTCCATGACCGCATATTTGTGGTGGCTATCCGAATCCGTGATTACGGCAGCGATGGTCGTTTCTGACCCGCTCCCCGCAGTCGTGGGGACGGCAACAAAGAGCGGTAGTTTTTTCCGGACCTTGAAGAGTCCCGCCATATCGCCGATTTCCTTTTTGGGCCGGACAATGCAGGCCGCAGCCCCCTTCGCTGCGTCGATGGGGGAGCCTCCCCCGATGGCAAGAAATCCCCGGCAGCCGTTTTCCAGATATTTTTCCTTGATTTCGCGGACAACCCTTACCGTGGGATTAGCGGGGACCTCCGAATAATGATAATAGTTGATCCCGTTATCCCTGAGTTCCTGAAGAACAGCCGGTGCCAGGCTCTTTCCCACTGTCCGTCCGGTGATCACCATGACCTTATCTACATTCTGCTCCTGAAAAAGCTTTGGAATCTCCCGAACGCAGCCCTTTCCGACAATATTTTTCGGTCTTGGCCAAGGCAGGCATCTGGCACCCAGGTCAAAGAGACGCTGAAAACAGCGATAATAAATATTTGTAATTTTCATGAGCTTTCCTTTCTTCCCATCGCTTCGCACGAAAAATTTCTGTTGTTTCATTATAACATACCGGACAGTAAAAAGGAAAGAAGAAAACCCCCTGACCAATTACTCCGGTCAGGGGGCTAGATTTCAGCTGTGGGAATCATCATGGATACCTCACACTTTCTATATATTTTGGTTGCCAAGCCAAACTCTGCGGCGGGAACTCAGATCAAATACATCACCAACTTTCGTCAATCGTTCTTCTCTAAGTGTCTATATCTTAACCGATTTGTGAAAAAAAGTCTATTGGCAAAAGGCACAATCCTTTTCTCCGAAATATGTATAAACTGCATAATTCTCGCTGTGAAAGCTTCAGAATATTGTGCAAGATGCCGTGCAATTTTGGCGCAAATTTCCGCAAAGCACTTGCAGGGGCGCGGCCCGTTTGCTATAATGCAAAGAGGAAAAAAGGCAGCAGGGGCCATGATGGCGGAAAATTTTTTGCATGCTATCGTGGGCTGCTCAAGCCCGGGAAAAGAAGCCCCGAGCCGAAAAGCGGAAAGAGGAAAGGACGGAAGCAATTCTCATGATCAGCAAAGAAATGAAATTCGCAGAAATTGAAGCGATCCCCGGCATAAAACCCTTTAAGGACTATATCCTCCGGGGCAATTCCTGGAAGGGCCAGGTTCTCCCCATGGTCACGCCCGAATTTTTCCCCGGAAAGGCAGAAGACATCGTCTTTGGCCTGAACCGCCTGCAGGAGCTGGGGGATGCCGGCATTCGTCCATGCTACCTCTATGACCCTCCTTTTGAAGATCCCCGGATGGCGGATGTGAATATCATCCCCTTCCCTGTGAAGGGCGGAGAGGAAAAGCCCTACTGCCTGGTAATTCCCGGCGGCAGCTGGGTCTCCACCTATTCCCTGACGGAGGGCTTCCCCATTGCCGCCAAGCTGAACGAGCTGGGCTATAGTGCCTTTGTTCTCTCCTATCAGGTTGACGGTGTGGGCGTCTTGCTCCGCACTATGGACGATATTGCCAACGCTCTCTGCTATATTGAGGGCAATGCGGAGGAATTCCATGTGAAGGCCGGAGACTACTTTGTGGCCGGATTCTCCGCCGGTGCGGTCATTGATTCTCTTTGGGGCACCAAGCAGGTCGGGTATGCCAGCTACTGCCTACCCAGGCCCAGAGCCCTTTTCACCATCTACGGGCCCATCAATCGGAGAAAGAATCCTCCTGTCAAGGGCCGGACCTATGAGGACGGAAACCGGGTCTGCTGGGGGATCCTGCCGGACGGAACCGTTCTGGAGGGCGTTACCCGGGAGCCTCTCTATGCGGATGAACTTTTGGATGGAGATTATCCCCCCTCTTTTATCGGGGGAAATCAGGACGATCCCCTGGTCAATCCCACCCACTGGCCCTGCCTGAAGGAAGCACTGGATCGTGCCGGTGTTCCTGCTATTCTGGAAGTAGGTGAGTGGGGCGGACATGGCTACGGCCTGGGCCGCAATACATCCGTAAAGAATTGGCTCCTACGGGCATTGGATTTTATGAATTCTCTCGGATAGGAGGTTTTTCCTATGTATAACTATTACGGATATGCACGCGGAATCGATTGGAGCAGCCTCCTCTACTTCCTCGGCATTGTAGTTGCCCTCATTTCCCTCTTTTTCTCTGCGAAGGTCAGCAGCACCTATAAGCGCATCTCCAAGGATGCCAACTCACGGGGAATCAGCGGCCAGGAGGCAGCCTATCGGATCCTTGCGCAAAACGGTCTGAGCTCCATTCCTATTCTCCCCATCTCCGGCACTCTGACGGACAACTATAACCCAACGAATCGGAGTTTGAACCTTTCCCAGTCTGTCTATGGTGGCCGGGATATCGCCTCCGTGGCAGTGGCAGCCCACGAATGCGGCCATGCTATTCAGCATGCAACGGAATATAAACCTCTGCTTCTGCGAAGCAGACTAGTCCCCGCAGCGAACCTGGGCTCCAATGCCGGCATTGTTCTCTTCATGATAGGCCTTCTTCTGAATATCGGCAATTCCACCTTTCTTATGGACCTGGGTATTTTTCTCTTCTCTATCTCTGTGCTCTTCCACGTTGTCACCTTGGGGGTAGAATTTGATGCCTCCCGCCGGGGTCTTCAAGCTTTGACCGCCTCCGGCATCCTCTATGAGGAGGAAATGCCAAAGGCCAGAAAGATGCTGCGGGTCGCAGCTTATACCTATCTGGCTGCCATGTCCTCCGCTGTGATCCAGCTCCTTCGTCTGGTAGCCATCCGTAACAGCAGAAACGACAGGCGATAAGAAATTGCCGAAAAGGAACAGCCATCTAAGGGGTTTTCTTGCCGGAACGGTAAAAACAAACATAAATATCCGGGATAGAATCAAATCGTTCTATCCCGGGCATACTTTTCATGGGAAATATTATTTCATCAACTCCGGCAGAGCCAGTTCAAACTTGACGCCGTAGCGATGATCCGGATCTCCTGCCGTGAGCTCAATGCAGCGGAGGGTGAAATCCGCAGCCGCCTTGGCAGCATCAAAGAGGGAGCTTCCCTGCATCAGCTTGCCCACAAAGGCAGAGGCATAAACATCTCCCGTCCCGTGGCAGCCCTGGGTCTTTTTCTCGTGCTCATAGTAAGAATAATCGCCGCTTTCATAGACCACAACGCCTGTCTTTCCCGAACGGTAACCCACGCCGGTGAGAACAACGGTCTTGATTCCCTTGGCGCAAAGAGCCTTGCAGAGTTCCAGGACATAAGACTCATCGTAGCTCTCCCGATAGTCCATACCGGAGAGGAATGCGGCCTCCGTGATGTTGGGAATCACGATATCCGCCTCTGCGCAAAGCCCTGCCATTTCATGGACAAATTCCATATCAAAAGCGGGATAGAGCTTGCCGCCGTCTGCCATGGCCGGGTCCACGATCTTTAAGCCACCGGAAACGGGAGAACGGAAAATATCCTTCACATAGGAAATCTGCAGAGTACTGCCCAGATAGCCGGTATAGATGGCAGCAAAACGGATGCCTTCCTTTTCCCAATGGGTCCGGATGGCAGGGATGTCCTCCGTCAAATCACGGAAGGTATAACCCGTAAAGCCGCAGGTATGGGTGGAAAGGACCGCGGAGGGAAGGATAGCGGTTTCCAGACCGCAGGCAGAGAGGATGGGGAGCGCCACGGTCAGTGAACACTGCCCCACGCAGGAAATATCCTGAACAGATAAAATTTTCTGATAAGGCATAAAACCATCTCCTTTGAATTTGGGGGTATTATAGCTCCAAGCCTTTGAAAATGCAAGGGAGCATGGCCCGGAATCAGCCCTTTTTTATAAAAAATTACGGATTGTTCATGATGAAAGAGGCCGCAAACCCGAGAGGAAGGAGGGACGCCTGTGGAAAAAATCTATATTGCCATTGACCTCAAATCCTTCTATGCCTCCGTGGAGTGTGTGGAGCGGGGCCTGGACCCCCTGACCACGAATCTGGTTGTGGCGGATGCGAGCCGCACGGAAAAAACCATCTGCCTGGCCGTCTCACCCTCTCTCAAAGCCTACGGGATCCCCGGCCGTACCCGCCTTTTTGAAGTGGTCCAAAAGACAGCGGAAATCAACTGTCTGCGCCGGAATCGGGCACCCGGAAAGAAATTCTCTGCTTCCTCCTATTCGGACACGGAGCTGAAAGCCGACCCTTCCCTGGAGCTCAGCTATATCACCGCCCCGCCCCGGATGAAGCATTACATGGACTACAGCACTGCGATCTATAATATCTACCTTAAATATATTTCCCCGGAAGACATTCATGTTTACTCCATCGACGAGGTTTTCATTGACGCCAGCAGCTACTTGAAATTATACCGCATGAGTCCCCGGGAATTCACGATCAAGCTGATCCGGGAGGTCCTTTTCGCCACGGGGATCACTGCCACGGCAGGCATCGGCAGCAATCTCTATCTCTGCAAAATTGCCATGGATATTGTGGCCAAACATGTCCCTGCCGACAAGGATGGAGTCCGCCTGGCAGAGCTGAACGAACGCAGCTATCGGGAACAGCTTTGGGGCTATCAGCCCCTGACGGATTTTTGGAGGATAGGTCCGGGCTACAGCAAAAAGCTTCAGGAACACGGCTTATTCACCATGGGGGATATTGCCCGTACTTCCCTTTCCCCCACAGGACAGCGCATTCTCTACAAGCTCTTCGGTGTCAACGCAGAGCTCCTCATTGACCATGCCTGGGGCCGGGAGCCTGTGACATTGAAAGAAATTAAGGCCTATCGGCCGGAAAGCAACAGTTTCAGCCACGGGCAGGTCCTGACACGCCCCTACTCCTTTGAAGCTGCCCGCCAGGTGACCCGGGAAATGACAGAGGAGGCTTCTTTGGATCTGGTGGAGAAGGGCCTGACTACGGACCAGTTGGTCTTGACTGTCGGCTATGACAGCAGTTGTCTGGATAATCCGAAAATCAAGGCCGCTTATAATGGGACGGTCGCTCCGGATCGTTACGGAAAGCCCCTCCCCAAATATGCCCACGGAAGTCGGAATCTCCCCGGCCCCAGTTCCTCCACCAGGGCCCTCAGTGAATGTATCTGCTCTCTTTTTGACGAGACCGTCAATCCCCTGCTTTTGGTGCGCCGCATTACCGTCTGCCTGAATCATGTGAAAGCGGAAAGGGTATTTTCCCCTGCAGAAGACGAGGGCGTACAGCTCAGTTTTTTTGAGGAGGCAGAGGGCACGGAGGCAAGAGAAGACCCCGAAAAGGAGCGCCGAAGACAGAAAGCGATTCTGGATATCCGGCGTCGCTATGGGAAAAATGCGATTTTGACCGGTTCCAACCTGACGGAGGATTCCACCGTGATTGCAAGAAACAGCCAGGTTGGCGGACACAATGCTTAAATTATGGAGAATGAAATGGACGAGAGATATCGGGATATGCTGGATCTGGAGGTTCCGGAACCTCCGGAGGGAGTAGTCCGCATGAGTCTTTCTGCGCGGGCCGCCCAGTTCTCTCCTTTCGCGGCCCTAACGGGCTTTGAGGAGGAGATTCAGGAGGCCGCGGCCAATTATTAGCTGCAAGCTGCAAGCTACAGGCTACAAGCTGCAAGGTGCAAGCTACAAGCTACAAGCTGCAAGGTGCAAGCTACTGGCTGCAAGGTGTTAGGAAGCAAAGCGGTAACAAAAAAAGGACTTTCTTTTTTCTGTGTTTTCCTATATAATGTAGGTTTGGAGGGATGTGTCCTTCCAAACCTATTTCTTTTGCAAATTAAGGATATTGCTATGCTTGAACTGAAAAATATCGCCTTCTCCGTTCTGGGGGAAGACGAAAAAAGAAAAGATATTATCAAAGACGTGAGCTTTATCGTTCCGGACGGAAAGTTTGTCGTCATCACCGGTCCCAATGGTTCCGGAAAATCCACTCTGGCCCGGCTGATCATGGGCATTGAAAAGCCCTCTTCCGGCTCCATTCTCTTTAACGGAGAAGATATTACGGAAAAAAGCATTACTGAGCGAGCCAATATAGGCCTGAGTTTTGCCTTCCAGCAGCCGGTGCGCTTCAAGGGTATTCATGTTCTGGACCTTATGCGTCTGGCCGCCAAGCGAGATCTCACCGTCTCTGAAGCCTGCGATTATCTCTCCGCTGTCGGCCTTTGTGCCCGGGATTATATTAACCGGGAAGTCAACGCCAGCCTTTCCGGCGGTGAACTGAAGCGGATCGAGATTGCCGGGATTCTGGCCCGGGGAACAAAGCTTTCCATCTTCGATGAGCCGGAGGCAGGGATCGATCTTTGGTCCTTCCAGAGCCTCATTCATGTGTTTGAAAATGTCCAGCAGAGGACCAAGGGCTCCATCTTGATCATTTCCCATCAGGAGCGGATTCTGGACATTGCAGATGAGATCATCCTGCTTGCCGGTGGGCTTGTAGCCCGCCAGGGCAGTAAAGCGGATATCCTCCCCGAACTCCTCAAGACCACTTCTCCCATGAGCTGCTCTAAACTGCTGGAAGGAGGCAAGGCCCATGCTTGACGAAATTCAGAAAAGGATCCTTGCCGAGGTTGCAGATCTCCACAAGGTCCCGGACGGTGCCTATAACTTCCGCGCCAACGGAGAAAGCGCCGGCCGTCAGTCCACTGCCCATATTGACATCTCCACCCGGCCGGACGGCAAGGGTCTGGAGGTACGGATCAAGGAAGGCACCAAGAATGAAAGCGTCCATGTTCCCGTTGTCATCAGCGAAAGCGGGCTGAAAGAAACGGTTTATAATGATTTTATTGTGGAGGATAACTGCGATGTGGTCATCGTGGCGGGCTGCGGCATTCACAACTGCGGTGACCAGGATTCCCAGCATGACGGCGTCCACCGTTTCTTCATCGGAAAAAACTGCAAGGTCAAGTATGTAGAAAAGCACTATGGCGATGGAGAGGGCCGCGGCAAGCGAGTCTTGAACCCCAAAACGGAAATCACCGTCGGCGAGGGCAGCAGTCTGGAAATGGAAATGGTCCAGATCAAGGGTGTGGACTCCACGATCCGCGAAACCACAGCCTCTTTAGAAAAAGGCTCTCGCCTTCTTGTAAGGGAACGGCTCATGACCCACGGTGACCAAACCGCAGAGAGCAGCTACGTTATCACCATGAAGGGGGAAGGCAGCTCCGCAGATGTGGTCTCCCGCAGCGTTGCAAAGGATCGCTCCTATCAAAAATATGTCTCTCGCATCGTGGGGGATGCTCCCTGCAGCGGGCATACGGAGTGCGATGCCATTCTGATGGGTTCTGCCAAAGTATTGGCTGTTCCGGAACTGGAAGCCAACAATCTGGATGCGGCCTTGATCCACGAAGCAGCCATCGGCAAAATTGCCGGAGATCAGATCATTAAGCTCATGACCCTGGGCCTCACGGAAGCAGAGGCAGAAGAACAGATCATCAACGGTTTCCTGAAATAAGATAATAGCTGCAAGCTTCAAGCTACAAGCTGCAAGCTGCAAGATACAAGCCAATTGTCCATTAACTGAACTATGGAATTAGATTTTCTTCAACCGAATATGAGCCTTCCCGAGGTAAATGCCATCTCTGCCCTGGGTTTGGCCCACATGGGTGACGGCGTTTTTGAGCTCTTGGTTCGGACGGAACTCTGTGCCGCAGGCAACACCACCGCCAGGGTACTCCACCGGGAGACTGTCCGGCGGGTCTCTGCACCAGCCCAGGCAGAACGCATGGACCGCATGCTTCCCCTCCTCAGTGAAGAGGAAGCCGCTTTCTATAAACGGGGTCGGAATACTCAGGTCCATGGGGTCCCCAAAAACGCCAGTCCCGGGGACTATGGGAAGGCAACCGGGTTGGAATGCCTCTTCGGAGCTCTCTGGCTTTTAGGCAGAAAAGAACGCATTCTGGAACTCTTCCATGCCACGGATATCCCGGCGGAGGCAGACCATGCCCTTTGATGCCCTTTTTCTCTCCGCCATCACAGAGGAACTGACCTCTGCCGTCGGCATGCGTATTGACCGAGTGCAACAGCCCACCAGAGACAGTCTTCTTCTCTCTTTGAGAGGTCCGGGAATTCAGAAAAAACTATATATTTCCGGAAGCCCAAACGGACCAAGGATTCATTTTACCGAGCTGAACTATGAAAATCCCTCCCAGCCCCCCATGTTCTGCATGCTCCTTCGAAAGCATCTCACAGGGGCCCGAATCCTGGCCATCCGGCAGGAACCCATGGAGAGACTCCTCACCCTCAATTTGGAGTCTCCCGACGAGTTGGGTGACCTTTCCGAGAAGGATTTGATCCTGGAGCTTATGGGCCGCAGTGCCAATATCATTCTCACGGACCGGGAAAAACGGATCATAGACTGTCTGCGGCGGGTGGATCTCTCCATGTCCGAACAGCGGCAGCTTCTCCCCGGCCTCTACTATCGCCTACCTCCGAAGCAGGAAAAAAACGATCCTTTTGAAATGAACGAAGCTGCCTTTGGGAATCTCATCAAAACGGATTCCCCTCAGCTTTTGGATAAACTTCTCCTTAGCCGTCTAAAGGGCGTATCTCCCCTCCTTTGCCGGGAACTCAGCTTTCGCCTGACCGGTAACACGGAAGCGGACGCAGGGGAATTGCAGTCCCGGAATGAGGAAGCCGGGACCGTCATCCGGAGCTTTTTTCTGGAAGCCCCCATTCCCGTTCTGCTCTCCGAGAACGGGATTCCCAAGGATTATTGCTGCAGAAAGATCTGCCAGTACGGCAATTTCCGGGAGGCGGAGATATATCCCTGCTTCAGCGCTCTTTTGGATGCTTTTTACGGAAAACGAGAGCAGGCGGAACGCCGGAGGCAGCGGAGTCAGCAATTGACCTCCCTCGTCAGCACCAGAAAAGACCGGCTTGCAAGAAAGCTCACTCTTCAGAAAAAGGAGCTTCTTTCCTCCCTGGACCGGGATATCCTGCGGCAAAATGGGGATCTCATCATGGCGAACCTTGGAAAGATCCGCAAGGGCGACACCCTTCTCCGGGCCGTTGACCTCTATGATCCTGAGGGAAGAGAGCGGAGCATTGCTCTCCTTCCCAATCTCTCTCCCCAAAAGAATGCGGGAAAATACTATAAGGAATACAGCAAGGCAAAGAATGCCGAGGCCGTTTTGAAGGAACAGATTGCTTTGGGCGAAAAGGAACTGCAATATCTGAGCAGTGTCCTGGAGGAACTGAGCCGGGCAGAAAATGACCGGGATATCAGTGAAATCAAGGCAGAATTGACCGAGCAGGGCTATATCCGTGAGTCGGACAAACGCAGGCAGATGAAGCAGCCGGCCAATAAGCCGCTTTCTTTTCTCTCCCGAAACGGATATGTCATCTATGTAGGCAAGAACAACCGGCAGAATGACCGTTTGACCCTGAAGGATGCCTCCAAGGCAGACCTTTGGTTTCATGCTCAAAAGATACACGGCAGCCATGTAATTCTTGTCTGCGGCAATGAAAGTCCGGAGGATGAGGATCTTACTGAAGCTGCGGAGCTGGCCGCCTATTACAGCCAAGCCCGAGGCGGCCAGAATATCCCCGTGGACTGTACCAAGGTCAAAAATGTGAAAAAGCCCGCCGGTGCTCTTCCCGGGATGGTCATCTACGATAAATACAAGACCCTTTATGTGAGTCCCGAAGCAGAGAATTTGCCAAAGGCAAAAGGAGCAGATAAGGGATAATCGCCCCTTATTTGCTGTCGGGAACTGGGAGAAAGGCAAGTTGACAAGATGAAGAAGGAAGAAAAACAGAAAAAAATCCGCAGATTGGAGATTCTCCGGAATCTTCTCCTGGTCCTGGCTTTGATTCTTGTTCTAATTCCCTCGGAATTCACGGCAAACTGGACTCCACGGGTGGCTTGCATCCCCCTTTTTCTCTGCATTCCCATTGTAAAATATACAGGAAAACTGAAAAAGGAAATAAGCGGCGAAGGATAACAACATGAGCCTTTTGGGAAATCCACAATTGAATTACCGTATCTCCGGAATCATGAAGACCGGCAAAATTTCCCATTGCTATCTCATTTCCGGACCGGAGGGTTCCGGCAAGCACACTCTGGCAAAGCATTTTGCTGCCGCCATTCAGTGTGTTTCCCAGGGAGAAAAGCCCTGCGGACACTGTCCCCAGTGCCGTAAGGTCCTCTCGGATATTCACCCGGACCTTATCTCCGTGGATGATAAAGAACATAAACAGCTTCCCGTGAAGCTTGTGAAGGATATCGTTGCGGATGCTTTCATTCTGCCAAACGAGGGCAAAAAAAAGATCTATCTTTTTGATCATGCAGAAAAACTTTCCCAACAAGACCAGAATACTCTCCTGAAAATTCTGGAGGAGCCCCCTGCTCACGCTGTTTTTTTCCTGCTGGTCCCAAATGCGAACCTCCTTCTCCCCACTGTGCGCTCCCGCTGTCAGGAGCTGGCTCTTTCCCCCCTTCCCCGGGACCTTTTGATTTCAGAACTGCGAAAACAGATGCCGGGCCACAGCGAAGAGGAATACCGAACCGCTGCATCCTGCGGCTACCTGGGAAAGGCTCAAATCCTTTTGAAAGAACCGGAAGACAAAAGTCAAGGTTCCGCCTTTGTGGACGCTATTTGCAGCGGCAGCAGGCTCTCCCTTCTGGAATTCCTGACTCCCTATGAGAAAACAGACCGTGAAAAGCTCGCTGAGCTCTTCCGTTCCTGGAGGATCCTTTTGATTGAAAGCCTCGCCGGAAAGTACGGGCAGGGCCTCTCCGCCGATGGCAGGAAACTCCTGCAAAAGCGCAGTGCCCACGAGCTCATGGATGCCGCTGACGCCCTGAGCCTCAGTCTGCAGGAACTGGATGCCAACGGAAATACAGCCGCCGTTTGTGCCGGTTTAGCCATTCGCCTCAGCGGCAGACAGTAAAAATGAAGAATTTAGCCTTCTAGGAGAAAAATAGAATGAACGACGAAACCTTAGAATTATCAGAAGAAAAAAAAGAAGAAAATGCCGCTCCTTTTGTTCCGGACCGGGAGAAATATACCGTAGTGGATATTCGTTTCCGGGAGGGCGGAAAGACCTATTTCTTTGACCCCGGAGATTTTATTCTTTCTGTGGGTGAAGATGTGGTCATTGACACAGCTCGCGGTGCCGAATTCGGTACCGTCGTCAAGGGGAACCACGATGTTTCCGCAACAGAAATGGTAGCTGCCCTCCGCAAGGTCATTCGGAAAGCCACTCCCGTTGATATCCGTACAGCCAAGGAACTCCGCTCCCGGGAAGAAAAAGCCCTGACAGCCTGCCAGGAAAAAGCGGACGAATTAGGCCTGGATATGCAGCTGGTTTCCGCAGAATGGGCCTTTGACAGCAGCAAGCTTATTTTCTTCTTTACCTCAGACGGAAGAGTGGACTTCCGGGAGCTGGTCAAGATCCTTGCTTCCATGTTCCGTACCCGCATTGAGCTTCGCCAGATCGGCGTCCGGGACAAGGCAAAGATGGTCGGCGGTCTTGGCATCTGCGGCCAGCCCTTCTGCTGCAGGGAATTCCTTCCGGATTTTCAGCCCGTTTCCATCAAAATGGCCAAGACTCAGAATTTGAGTCTGAATCCCACCAAAATCTCCGGAACCTGCGGAAGGCTCATGTGCTGCCTCAAATATGAGCAGGATTGCTACGAAGCCCTAATTCATGACGCACCCAGAATGGATTCTCTGGTGGACACGCCGGACGGCCGGGGCACCATTACAGAGGTCTGCCTCCTGAAGGAATCTGTAAAGGTTCGGATGGAGAAAGACCCTGACAGCATCAATTGCTATAAAAACTGCGATATCTGCGTTCTGCGCAGCGGAAAAGCGAAAAGGGATGACCGGGAAGATATTCCGTCCTCTCCCCTGCCCCAGTCTCCACAGGAGGAAGAGCGGGAGGATCCGGAACCCTTCATGCCGGAAATCATCTACCGAAACAACAGTCTGAACACGCCGAAAGAGAAGATCCCGGTGGAACCCTCCGTGGCAGCAGAGGCTGTCCCCCAGGCGAATGAAAAGGAAAACGGACAAAAGCCCAAACACCGCTATAATCGCCGCCGTTACTATCACGGAAAAAAGCCCAATAAGAACAAAGAGAACTGAACTATGATAGGCGAAAAGGACAGAGCCTGGGTGGAACTTTCCCCCTCGGCCCTTTTACACAATTTCAATCTGGTCAAAAGCCTGGTCGGTGACCGCAAAATCATGCCTGTGATCAAGGGCAATGCTCACGGACACGGCGCCCTCTTCTGCGCAAGGACCCTCACAGAAGCGGATGCCTTCGCCGTAGCTTGCCTTCCGGAGGCAATAGAACTCCGGGAGGGCGGCATTGACAAGCCCATTCTGATCCTTGGCTATACCTCTCCCAGGTCCACAGAGGAACTTCTGCACTATCAGCTTTCCCAGTCCGTTTTCTCCGAAGATTACGGAAAGTCCCTGAGCGAGGCTGCAGAAAGGGTCGGAGGCCGGATCCCCATCCACCTCAAGTTGGATACCGGCATGACTCGGACGGGGATTTTCGCCCAGCAGGACCCAAAGGAAGCCACGGAGGCTCTTCTTCGTATTGCGTCACTCCCCGGTCTGGTCCCGGCGGGCATCTTCACCCACTATGCTGCTGCGGATATGCCCGAAAAGGACGCTTTCACCGCCATGCAGCTCCGAAACTACAAAGCCGTCCTGGCCATTCTGGAGGAAAAAGGCTTCTTTGAAAAATACCTCTGCGTCCTCCGCCACACCGGCAATTCCGCTTCCATCCTGAATCATCCGGAAACATATCTGGATATGGTCCGGGCGGGTGTTATGCTCTACGGTTTCTACCCTGACGGAATTTATCAGGAAAACGGTCCCCTGGAAGCCGTCCTTGCCCTAAAGGCTCGGATCATCCAAATCAAGGATGTTCCCGCAGGCTGCGCCGTCAGCTACGGCTGCACCTTTGTCTCTCCAAAGCCCATGCGCCTCGCTGTGGTCTCCGCAGGCTATGCGGATTCCTACCCCAGAGCTCTTTCCGGAAAAGCTGCCTGGGGCACCGTCCGAGGCCAGAAACTCCCCCAGGTGGGCCGGATCTGCATGGACCTCTGCATGTTCGACGCCTCTGACAGCGACGCCAAAGAGGGGGATGAGATCATCCTCTACGGAAGAGGCGGCATGCCCTTGGATGTTGCAGCCGAAAAGACCGGCGGTATCAACTGCGAGATCACTTCTCTCCTGACCGATCGCGTCCGGAGGGTCATCACGGAATAAAAAACGACCCGGAACGAAGTTTTCTCGTTCCGGGTCCTTCTATTAAGTGTTGTTTTCTGCCGTATTATTCGCGGCGTTTTTCAGCTGTTCCGTATTTTCTTCCGTGGGCTTTTTCTCCCGCTTTCTGCGGCCGTAGCCATAGCCATAATCGTAGCCGTAGTCTTTTCCGTATTTATAATAGCTTCCGTACTTGCCGTAATGTCCGTATTTGCCGTAACGGCCGTATTTTCCATAACGCTTGTAGCGGCCATAGGCCTTCCCTAAGTCGGCGGCATCGTTATAGACAAAGCCCAAAATCTTATCCTTCATGGGTTCCAGAATATCAAGAGCCGCTGCAAGGTTCTGCCGGTCTGAGAAGTTTTCCCGAACCACCAGGAGGATACCGTCGATCCAAGGGGATACCACCAACGCATCCGCCACGATATTGACGGGAGGCAGATCAATGACAATAAATTCAAAATGATCCTCAAGCTTTTCCAGCAAAAGATGTATACGTTCGGAGCCCAAAAGCTCGGAAGGGTTGGGAGGAACATCGCCCGCAGTCAGTGCGCACCAATTCTCCCGATTATCCGGGTGCCGAAGAGCCTCCGAAAGGCTTGCAATTCCCGCTAAAACATTACTGAGACCCGGTTTTGCCTCAATATTCAGCTTTTTTGCCAGGGTAGGAAGGCGCATATCCGCATCAATGATCAAAACCCGCTTCCCAGTCTCCGCCAGAGTATAGGAAAGATTCTCTGCTGTCAGAGACTTGCCCTCACTGCGGATAGAGGAAGTCACGCCAATCACTCTGCAGCGCTTGTTGCCGGGGATAGAAAAAAGAATATTGGTCCGGAGCAGCTTATAGGACTCCGACGCCGTGAAGCCCAGATTCTTGCAGACAAGGCTTCTCTCGGAAAAAACAGTTTCCTGGTTTTGCGTCTCTTTTATACTCATTCTTCTTTCTCCTTGGCATAGTAGCCTTCTTTGGCATAATAGCCATCCTTGGAATAATAGCTTTCATTCTCCGACGCCATATCCAAATTAGGAATCCGGGATAAAATCGGAATGGAATAGGTTTCTGTCAGATATTCATCACTATGGATCACATCGTCAAAATAATCCACAAGGAAGATGATAGCTGCGGCAGCGGCTGCCCCGATCACCGCTCCGATAATGGCATAGCGGGAATAATTCGGTCCGGAACGGCCGCCGGGACGCTGGGGCGCGTCCACGATACGAACGGAACTGTTATCCACGATATCGGAAATACGGACAGGCAGCACATCCGCTATGGTCTCTGAAATCAGGAGAGCCTCATCCGGATTGTTCGTTGTGACCGTAACTGAGAACATTTCCGTACCGTTTACAGAAGAGCAGGAAACCATTCTCTTCAGCTGTCCGGCAGAATAGGGCAGGTTTGCGGTTCTCGCGACTTCCTCCAAGGTGCTGCGGCTGGAAAGAACAACGGCATAGGTGTCCACTAAGCTGCGAGCACCGGAAAGCTGACCTGTGGAAATGCTGTAGTTGGAATCGCTGGCGGAAATGGCGTTATTATTGACATAATACCAGGTATCCGTCTGATAGGTGGGAGCAACAAAAAAGCGTGCAAAGCAATAGCCGGCCGTACCCAAAAAAGCTGCAGCCAGAAGGATCCAAATGACTTTACTCCAAAGCAGACGAATCACTTTGATGAGATCACTCATAGCCGCTTCATTCTTTTTTTTCTGCATGAGTCTCCTCCTAAAAGAGAGTAAAAATTTGCAAATGCTGCAGAATACCGCAGACACCTGATTATTCTAACACAGGAAAAAAGAAAAAGAAAGGAGAAATCCGAAAAAATTCTAAAACTCCATCCTTTTTACTGTTCTATGCTGAATAGCACCAAATAATATTCATATTTTACAAAAAAAGGCCGCTGCGAGTCCCAGGTACGCAGCAGCCTTTTATTCAGCGTTTTTTTATCAGCAGGACCGCCGTTCCGGCAATGACCAGCAAGCCGGAAATGACAAGAAGAATCGGCACGAAGGGCTTTGCCAAAAAGCTGGATTTGGGACCGTTCCTGCGGAAGACCATTCGAATAGCGGTTTCAATCTCCCCGGCATCCGGGTCCTGCCGGGCTTCCTCCTGAGGCTGGACCGCAAGCTCTTCCGACGGGGCAATCAGGATAATATCCTGCTTAGGTGCCCCAACCTGGGCAGGTTCCTCCGCAGCGGGCACTATAATTGCCTCCGGAGTCTCTTCCGGGATTGGGGCTTCCTCAACAGGAGTTTCTTCCGGTTGAGGTGCCATTCCGGGCAGATAATAATTTCCTGAATAGGCGTATTCCCCACAGGACTGACAGGAATACCGGGTGTAAGTGATGCCGCTGGGGAGGGTGAAGATTTCCTCCGCATAATCCGGATCCGTACAGTTGTGAGGAAGCAGCTCCTCATAAACAAAGACCTCGTCCCGCTGGAAGTCGGCATTGTTCCCTTCCATGGAAACATAATCCGTCAGTCTTTCACCGATCAGAGCTTCGCAATAGGCCCGACGGCTGTCCACGACCTCAAAGAAATGAATAGCGCCGGAAACGCTGTTGCCGGAAAGGGAGCCTTCCTCAAACCAGCCGTCCCGATAGACCCGATAAAGGCCCATGAGACCGCCGGAATGGACATAGCCATACTCGGAAATATAGCCCTGGAGAGAAACCTTGCAGTCTTCAATATCCGGGAAACCGGAAGCGGAAATACCCCCCAGGAACTGCTCATCCTTATGGGCCGCATCTTCGTCAATGCAGATGAGGGTAACATCTGCGCTGCAATCCTCGATCTCGCTGGCTCCGGAAAAACCCACGATACCGCCGACGCCCTCTGCCTTGGCAGTTGCGCGGAGGGATAGGATACCGGAAACGGAACAATTCTCGATCTCGCTGTCTTCGGCACAGCCTGCTATCGCGCCGATAAAGCAGTCCTCATAGACCGTCAGGTCCATGTTGACGCCCAGAAGGGTCAGATTTTTTATCTCGGCATTTTGGAGATAGCCGAAAAAGCCCGAAAGGCGGGTCTCAAAATAGGGGTCATTATTTCCGTCCCAGAAGGTGACCTTTGTCTCGCTGACCTTATTCACAGTCAGATTCAGGAGGGTATGGCCGTTTCCGTCAAAGGTTCCGGAAAAATCGATGGGAGTCCAATCCAAATCCCGAAGGTCCAGATCCGCATCCAAACGGAAGGAACCCTTGGGGTTCTTCCGAAGGAGCTCCAGATCCTCCACGGTTTTGATAGATTTTGGAGCTGCCGCAAAGGAAGGAACTGCAAGAACAAAGAGGATCGACAGTAATAGAAGCAAAGAGAGCAGCTTTCTCATAAAACACCTTTAATCAACGGATAATTAATATCTATGAAATCTTCATCATTGAAGGTCATTCCTCAAGGAGGCAAACGGCGCGGGCGGCTATTCCGGAGCCATCCCCGGTAAAACCGAGGCCCTCTTCCGTGGTGGCCTTCACATTCACCCGCTCCGGAGCAATGCCCAGGATCTCCGCCAAGCGGAGACGCATTTTCTCCCGATAGGGACCGATCTTGGGGCGCTGGGCGATCAGTGTGGCATCCAGATTGGATATCCGGAAGCCCCTCTCCCCCAAAGCGGAAACGACAACTCTAAGCAGGTCCATGCTGTCCGCATCCAGGTAGCGGTCATCGTTATCCGGAAACCAAAGGCCGATATCTCCCAGCCCGGCAGCGCCCAGAAGGGAATCCATAACGGCATGGGTGAGCACATCCGCATCGGAATGGCCTAAGGGACCTTTTTCAAAGGGAATACGGACACCCCCCAGAATACAGGGACGGCCATCCGCCATCCGGTGGACATCATAGCCCTCACCTATCCTCATTGGTTATCCCTCTTTCTTGCCAGAGCATTGGCCACGGCCAGATCCAGGCGAGTGGTTATCTTCAGATTCTCTTCCTCGCCGGGGACAATATAAGCCTTCATGCCCATGGTCTCCACACAGGAAACATCATCTGTAACAGGAATCTTCTTGGCAATGCAGTGCAAAGCTGCTGCGCGGATCAGATCCGCATCGAAGATCTGGGGAGTCTGCATGGCGTAGAGAGAAGAACGCTCCGGCGTTGAAGTTCCCACATTTCCCTCCACGACCCGGATCGTATCCCGAACGGGAACGCCGGGAACGGCAGCCTTAAACTCGGCGGCCTTGCGAATCGTGGCATTGAGAAGCTCCGGACTGAGCAGAGGCCGGGCGCCGTCATGAATGGCGATGAGCTTGGACTTTTTTGAAACCCTCTGCAAGCCGTTAAAGACAGATTCCAAACGGGTCTCGCCGCCCTCTACGACGGCAGTAAGCTTGCTGATCGCGCCGTTTTTCAGAATCTCACTCACCCGGTCTACAAGGTCCTTACGGGTGACAACAATGATCTCACGAACGGAGGGATTCTCTTCAAAGGTTTCGGCGGCCCGCAGAATCACGGGCTTGCCGGAAAGATCCGCGAGGATCTTATCCACGCCCCTCATGCGGCTGGAGGAACCGGCAGCAACGAGGACAACAGAACAGCGGGGAGGAAAGATATTGGAAGCCAACTTGGAAACGAGGTTCGCAGATTTCATAATGACACCTTTACTTGTTCAAAGCCTCGAGGCGGTTGAGGGCCTCATAGAGGGTCTCATCCTTTTTGGCAAAGTGGAGACGGATGAGGTTATTGACGGGCTCACGGAAGAAAGAGGAGCCGGGAACCGCGGCAACGCCGATATTCCGAACCATATCCTCACAGAATTCGGTATCAGTCTCGCCGGGCTTCAGGAAGCGGGAGATATCCGCCAGAACGAAATAGGCGCCCTGGGGATCCGTATACTCAATTCCAAGGTCTGTCAGACCGTCGGTGAAAATCTTTTTCATGTGAGCATAGTGAGCGCCAAACTCCTCATAGTAGGAATCCGGCATATTCAAGCCCACACAGGCAGCCTCCATCAGAGGGGAGGGAGCACCCACGGCATTGAAATCGTGATACTGCTTGATACGGGTCATGATCTCGGGGCAGGCAATGGCATAGCCGATTCTCCAACCGGTAACGGAATAGGTCTTGGAAAGGCTGGAACAGGAAACCGTGCGCTCCCACATGCCGGGAATGGAGTTCATATAGACATGATGATAGCCCTCATAAATAATGTGCTCGTAGACTTCATCCATGATGGCATAGGTATCATATTTCTTACAAAGGTCTGCAATGAAAGTCAGCTCCTCCAGAGTGAAAACCTTACCGGAGGGGTTGGAGGGGTTGCAAATCAAGATGGCTTTGGCACCTTGCTTAAAGGCATCCTCCAGCTGAGCCGGATCAAAATTGAACTCAGGGGGAACCAAAGGAATAAAGACGGGAGTACAGGAGGCCATGATGGTCTGGGCATAATAATTCTCAAAATAGGGAGAGAAGATAATGATTTTGTCGCCGGGGTTGGTGAGGGCAAAGATGGTATCTACCATGGCCTCGGTGGAACCGATGGTGACGACCATATCCGTTTCCGGATCCAACTCCCGTCCCATGAAGCGACCGGCCTTGCGGGCCAAAGCCTGACGGAAATTTGGCGCACCCATGGTGATGGGGTACTGATGTGGACCCTCATCACAAACCTCCTTGAGACGGTCGGTCATGGCTTTGGGAGGGTCAAAATCCGGATAGCCCTGGGATAGATTGATAGCACCGTTGCCAAGGGCGATACGCGTCATACGGCGGATGACGGATTCATGGAATAAAGCATTTTTTCTGCTGAGTTCTTGCATAAAAAGACCCCCAAAACAAATGATAATGGATAATTGACAGTGGATTATTATAATAAAATCAGTTGAAACCGAAGTGGTGTTTACCGGAGGTATTGATCCCCCGGGATTTCAGGGTCTCTTCCAGATCCTCCGGGTTGGGAACACGGAAGATCATATAGGCCAACCCCTCAGTTTTGCTGAATACAGAGTACATATATTCGATATTATAGCCTGTTTCAGCGAATATTTTCAAGAGGGTATTTAATCCGCCCACTTCATCCGGAACAGCGCAGGAAACCACCTGGGTGACGGAGCAGATATAGCCCTCGTCCCGAAGGATCTTTTCTGTGGCATCTGTATGGTCCACGATAAGGCGAAGAACGCCGTAATCCGTGGCCTCAGCCAGATTCAGTGCCCGGATATCCACGCTGTTTTTCCGCAGCATGTCCGTGACTTCCACCAGTTTACCGGGGCTGTTCTCCAGGAAAATGGAAAGCTGACGAATAACCATATTATCCCTCCTGCAGTTTTCTGCGGTCAATCACGCGGATGGCCTTTCCCTCGCTCCTCTGAATACTCTTCGGTGCTACCATACGCACCTTTGCATGTATTCCCAGCATCGCCTTTAAAGAGGAAACCAGGAGTTTTTCTCGTTCGGTGATATGTGCAAGGGAATCCGAGAAGAGCTCAGGGGTCATTTCCACAAGAACTTCAATGGTATCACTGAAATTCACGCGGTCCACAACAATCTGATAATTGGAGCTGTAGCCCTGCTCCATGAGGACAGACTCAATCTGAGACGGGAAGACATTGACGCCCTTAACAATGAGCATATCATCGCTTCTGCCCATAGGCTTGCACATACGGAGACCCGTTCTGCCGCAGGGGCAGGGCGTATCATCCAGAATGCAGATATCCTTGGTACGATAGCGGATCAAGGGGAATGCTTCCTTATCTAAACAAGTAAAGACCAATTCTCCTTTCTCACCGGGGCCCAAGGGCTCACCGGTAAGGGGATCAATGATCTCGGCAAAGAAATGGTCCTCATTGATATGCATGCCGTGCTGCTCTGAACATTCAAAGGCAACACCGGGACCGCTGATCTCCGTCAATCCGTAGATATCATAGGCTTTGAGTCCCAGCTTCTTCTGGATATTTCTGCGCATTTCCTCCGTCCAGGCTTCCGCACCGAAAATACCGGCGTGGAGCTTGATTTGATCCCGAAGGCCTTTTTCTTCAATGAGCTCAGCCAGATACTCGGCATAGGAGGGAGTACAGCATAAGAAGCTGGTCTCCATGTCCACCATGAATTGGAGTTGGCGTTCTGTGGAACCGGAGGACATGGGAATGGTGGTACAGCCAACCTTTCGGCTTCCCCCATCGATACCCAGACCGCCGGTGAAAAGGCCGTAGCCATAGGCGATCTGGAGGATATCCTCCTTCGTGCCGCCGGCAGCCATAATGGCACGGGCCGTGCAATCTTCCCATAGGTCCAGATCCTTTTTCGTATAGAAGGCCAAAACCCGGCGGCCGGTGGTTCCGGAGGTGGAGTGGATGCGCACGACCTCAGAGCGGGAAACGCCCAGCATACCGTAGGGATAGGCATCCCGCAAATCATCTTTGGTCAGAAAAGGAAGTTTGGAGATATCCGCAAGAGAGTGAATATCCTCCGGAGTGACCCCCTTCTCCTCCATTTTTGCCCGATAATAGGGAACGGAATCATAAGCATGGCGAACCTGCCGCAGGAACTTTTCTTCCTGCAGGGCACGAAGCTCGGCATGGGGCATACATTCAATTGTTTCTTGATAATAAGACATAATACTTCCCAATTGATAATGGATAATTGATAATCAGCTGCAGGCTGCAGGGAAACTCTTCTGCCGCCTACGGCGACAAGTTCTTATGATAGTTATGCCAAATCCCGGCAGCCTAAGCTTCTCTTCCAAGGGAAAATGCTTTCTTGTTCAGTTCCAGGAATTTCGGCGGGACAGAGGTCTCCACCGTGGACATCCAGAGGGAAAGGTCATAGTCAAAATATTTGGAAAGGCGGCCCATAAGGACTAAATTCACAGCCTTGGAGGAACCTGCCTGCTCAGCAAGGGAAAGTGCATCCAAAGCATCCACGCAGATACCGACAGCCTTGAGTTTTTCTTCAATCTCTTCGGGATAGACCGCAGCGCCGGTGATGACCGGCATGGGATTGGTCTTGGCCGTATTGGTGATGAGAATGCCGCCCGGCTTCAGGAATTCCGCATAACGGGCAGCCTCCAAAAGCTCAAAGGAGACAATATAATCCGCGCTGCCCTTATCCACAATGGGAGAATAGACTTTCTCTCCCCAGCGGACATAGGTCACCACACTGCCGCCTCTCTGGCTCATGCCGTGGACCTCGGAAACTTTTACATCAAAGCCCTGAGAAAGGAGCAGCTTACCCAGAAGCTTACTGGCAAGAAGGGTACCCTGGCCGCCAACGCCGACAATCATCATGCTTTTAGTTTCCATGATCAGGCCTCCTCCCCGGTGCCGAGGGCACCGAATTTGCAAAGCTGAGCGCAGACACCGCAGCCCACGCAAAGCGTGTTATCGATCTTGATCTTGCCGTTTTCCAGGCTGACAGCGGGGCAGCCAATCTGCATACAGGCTTTGCAGCCCTTGCATTTTTCCGGATTTGAAGCAATAGGACCGGGGTGCTTCACATATTTGAGGAGAGCACAAGGGCGACGGGAGATGACAACAGAGGCCTCTTCCTTGGCTAACTCTTCCTTCAAAACGCTTTCGCATTCTTTCAGATCATAGGGGTCCACGACCCGGACATTCCGAATCCCCACGGAACGGCAGAGAGTCTCCAAATCAATCTTACTTGCAGGATCCCCCTTAAGGTTAAAGCCTGTAGACGGATTCTGCTGGTGACCGGTCATACCTGTAATGGAATTATCCAGAATAATGACCGTGGAATGGGAGTCGTTATAGGCCACATTGATGAGACCGGTAACGCCGGAATGAAGGAAAGTGGAATCCCCAATGACAGCCACTGCCTTGTCTGCAAGCGCATTCCCGGTGGCCTTATTGAAACCATGAAGACCTGAAACGGAAGCGCCCATGCAGACGGTGGAGTCCATTGCACCCAAGGGAGCCGCTGCGCCCAGGGTGTAGCAGCCGATATCGCCCAAGACCGTGACCTTCAGCTTTTTCAGAGTATAAAAAAGGCCTCTGTGAGGGCAGCCTGCACACATAACGGGAGGCCTGCCGGGAATGGGATCCGCGATTTTCACACCCGCGGGAACCTTCAGCCCCAGGACCGCCGCAATAGCATTGGGGCTGAGCTCGCCGATGCAGCCAAAGAGTTCCTTGCCCTTTGCCTTCAAGCCCATAGCCTTGCAGGCCGTTTCAATAAAGGGATCCAGTTCCTCCACGATAATCAGTTCCTGAACGGATTTCGCAAAAGCTGCCAGCTTTTTCCGTGGAAGCGGATAAACCATGCCCAGCTTCAAAACAGGATATCGGTCCCCAAAGACCTCTTTCACATACTGATAGCAGGTGGAATCCGTGATAAAGCCTTTGGAAAGATCTTTTCCCTCCTCCGCTCTGTTGAGGGGGCTCTCCTCGGCAAAGGCTTCCAGCGCTGCCAAACGGGCCTCCACAACGGGATGCTTCTTCTGCGCATTGGCGGGGGTCATGATAAACTTTGATGGGTTCTTCTCGTAAGGATGGGCAGGAGCCTCAATTCTGGGAGCAGGCTCCACCACGCTCTGGGCGTGGGCGATCCTTGTACACATTTTCACGAGAACGGGAGTATCAAATTGCTCTGAGATCTTGTATGCCTCTTTGACGAAGGCGATAGCCTCAGCGGAATCCGAGGGCTCCAGCATAGGAAGCTTAGCAGCCTCGGCATAGTGGCGGGAATCCTGCTCATTCTGGGAGGAATGCATGCCCGCATCATCTGCCACGGCAATCACCATGCCGCCGTTGATTCCCGTATAAGAAAGGGTAAAAAGCGGATCTGCCGCCACATTCAGGCCAACATGCTTCATGCCGCAGAAGCTGCGCTTCCCGGCTAATGCAGCGCCGAAGGCAGACTCCATGGCCACCTTTTCATTGGGGGCCCATTCCGCGTAGATTTCCGGATATTTGGCGGCATACTCCGTAATTTCCGTGCTGGGAGTTCCCGGATAGCTGGAAACAAAGTCACAGCCGGCCTCATAAAGACCCCGGGCAAAAGCCTGATTACCTAGCATTAACTCTTTCATCTTATTGCCTCATTAAACTTGTTCAGCCGTTGCTCTGGGCTTCCACCAGACGGCCGTTACAATACTTCTCACGCAGGCGTGGCTTTTCAATCTTGCCTGTAGGATTGCGGGGAACATGCTCAAAGATGATCCTGCGGGGCCGCTTATAGCGAGGCAGTTCCCTGCAGAATTCATTGATTTCCTCTTCTGTGGCAGTCATGCCTTCCTTGAGTTCAATGATAGCCCCGGCTATTTCGCCCAAACGGGCATCCGGCATGCCGATAACAGCCACATCCTTGATCTTTTCATTTTTACGCAGGAAGTCTTCAATTTGGACGGGGTAAAGGTTCTCACCGCCGGAGATGATGACATCCTTCTTGCGGTCCACCAGGGTGATAAAGCCGTCCTCATCCGCTTTGGCCATATCGCCGGTATAGAGCCAATCTCCCTTCAAGATTTCAGCAGTAGCCTCCGGATTCTTGTAGTACTCCAACATAACGCCGGGGCCCTTGACGGCAAGCTCGCCTACCTCACCCGCAGGAACATCCTTCCCTTGCTCATCTACAATGCGGGTTTCCCACATATAGCCGGCCTTACCGATGGCACCGACCTTATTCACATTCTCTACTCCCAAATGGACACAGCCGGGTCCCAGGGACTCGCTGAGGCCGTAGTTGGTGTCGTACTGGTGATTCGGGAAGAGCTTGAGCCAGCGCTGGATTAGAGAGCGGGGAACGGGCTGCGCGCCGATATGCATGAGCCGCCACTGCTCCAGAAGATAATCCTTGGGATCCAGCTTGCCTGCATCCACAGCGTCCAGAATATCCTGAGCCCAGGGGACCAAAAGCCAAACGATAGTACATTTTTCCTCCGTGATGGCCCGGAAGATCCACTCCGGCTTCACCGCACGCAAAAGGACCGTTTTGCCTCCGGTGAGCAAAGAACCGAACCAATGCATCTTAGCGCCGGTATGATAAAGAGGCGGGATGCAAAGGAATACATCCTCCTTCGTCTGGCCGTGGTGCTTCTGCTCCGTCAGGCAGGAGCAGTAGAGACCCCGATGGGCATGCAGAATTGCCTTGGGGAAGCCCGTAGTGCCTGAGGAGAAATAGATGGCAGCCAAATCATCCGGCTGCAGATAGACGGGAGGAAGACCTGTGGAGCAGAAATTCAAAAGCTTCAGGCAATCCTCGGCAAATTCCGGGACTTCCTTGCCTACGAAGAGCTGAATGCGCAGCTTTTCGTTCTTCCCCTGAATGGCAGCCATACGCTCCGTAAACTCTGGGCCAAAGAAGAGAATTTCCACATCGGCAAGATCCAGACAATAGCTGATCTCATCCGAGCTATAGCGGTAGTTCATGGGAACCACGATACAACCCGCCTTCAGGATGCCGAAATAGATAGGCAGAAATTCCAGACAGTTTATCATGAGGATGCCGACCTTGGTGCCCTTGGGGGTACCTCGGCTCAAGAGAAGATTGGCGACACGGTTGGCCCTGCGGTCAAACTCCCGCCAGGTCAGGTCCCGACGGTAAGGGGAGCCTGCAGCGGCGGCCTCGATCAGGGAAGCCTCCCGCCAGGTATCTGCCCGATCCCGCTCTTCGGAGGGATTCATCTCCACCAAAGCGATATCTGAGCCGTAAATTCGCGCATTCCGTTCCAAAAGTTCCGTGATGATCATGTTTATTCCTTTCTGCGGCGTGAACAAAAAACGCCCGCCGCGTAACGATTACGCAGAGGACGAGAAAAACCCGCGGTACCACCTCTATTTACTGCCGAAAGACAGCCTCAGGGAGCACTGACATGCTCCTGCGCTTTAACGGGCGCACCCGTCTCCGCCTACTGGGAAACCGTTCGGGGAGCGACTCGGGAAGGTATTTGGGATTTGTTTCCCCACTGCCTTGCAGCAACCGGCAGCTCTCTGCGGGGCGGGACAAAAACTACTCATTTCCGTCACAGTCTTATTGACCGCAATTCTAGCATTTTATCCCCCTCTTGTCAAGGAAAAATCTTCTTTGGAGAGGCTGAAAATCTTTGTGCTGCAAAGAAAAAGCGTCCCCTATTCCTCCTCCAGGGCTCCCAGTGTCCGAAGCTCATCCAGGAGCTTATCCAGATCCCTTTCCGCCTGTTCCGGAGCTACATCGTATTCCTCCAGGAGTCTCTGCAAAAGCTCCTGCTTTGTGATTCCCTTTTTCCCGGAGTCATCCTTCAGGCAGCGGAGAAGAAAAGCGGCCGAATCATTGGCACTCACAAAAAAGTGATATCGGGGGTCTGCAGGAACGAGCTTTATCCCCTCGGCCAACTCTCCCACAAAAAAAGAATCCTTAATTCTCATAAAAAACCACCTAATTAAAAATATCAATTTCCAGGTCATCGACCATTTGGCCCGGATTTAAGGCTCTCGCTTTAAAAATAACCCCATTTCCACCATCCAAGCTGGAGGTGATAATGTCCGTTGCCTCTAAAGAGATAACCGTAAGTTCCGGAGCAAGATAATGTGTTTTTTTGTGATAATCCATACTTCCCTCCTTCTGCCATTATGATAAGTACTCCCTGGCAGATTTGCCAAGGCAATAAAGGCGCATTACGAGATCACTCAGGTTTTTATTACTTGATTTCCATTTACTTGCAACATAACAGTTTACCCAATAATCAACATCATCTACAAAGATTCCCTTGCTGAAAAGGCTGGCTCTAACATTTCCATGCTCGTTGTCATTTGCGCACAGGCTTATAGCTGGGGAATAGCATCGATAATGACCATCCGAATCCTTTTCCAATTCACTGAAAGGAATTGAATTCTTATAGCTTCCGTATTCAATTTCGACCGAGTAATCGCTATGTTGGCTGGTATCTAAATCCAGAACAAAACAAATATAGTTGACATTGTTCAAAACCAGAGTGGCTCCATAAAAGCGCTCGCCATCCTTTTTCATAACAAAGGTTGACCCAGCTTTATCCTCTGGTGGATAATAATATGGAAATTCTGTTCTAAACGCTTCCCCCGAACAGCCCGCATCTGCGGGATTTTCCGTGTTATAACCTCTATATGTTTGGACAGCGGAACCATAGGCCAAGAGGTCATACACCAAATTACATAGCTCCTTCTCGCTTTCATGCCCTTTGAGAAGCTTGTCACAGTATTTCCGAACGGAGCAAGACATTTGGGCAATGCCTTCCCAGGTACCATCCTCCTTCTTGCCTTGAAGGATTTGCGTCAATTCATCGCACATACACTGAGGCGCAATGCCTGTAAAGGTAAATGCCTTTTTCCCGTCTTCCGTCTCCCAGGGGCGCAGTTCTGCAAAAACCGTTTCTCCGCCTGCAAGCTGCAGCGTGGCCTGTGTCCGATAGTCCGTATAGTGCTCATTCTCCTCAGGCGTATAGTAGAAGGTCATGGCCAGATCTTCTGCGATGGAGATATTTACCTCCTTGAATCGGTCATTTTCCGGAATTGCAGGACTCTCGGGATCTTCCTGCTCGCTTGGATCTTCTTCGGATACTGAAACTGTAATTGAGAAGGATATATAGATGTATTTGGATTGGGCGTTGATTGTCTCAATCTTTATCTTGCTTCCCGAATCACTTAAATCGTCGCTTAACATTATTGCAGCCAAACCATTTGTGCCAATAAAAACAGTCCCGTCATAATAATTATGACCCAATGTAGCGAAAACATCATCTGCACACATAAGGGACACATAACAATTATATGTTTTACCTCCTACCAAAGAGCTTTCAAGAGACTTAGTAATGTCATCCTCAGCAAAAACCCGACTGACAACTACCCCAGATTTCAAGTCGGATCGTAGC
>JAZUFG010000099.1:0-1596 GCA_045640565.1 Oscillospiraceae bacterium
CCTGAAGCTGGTGACAGCGCTGATGGCAAACACCAAAGGCGAAGGGAAAGCCGGGGATCCGTTCTGGGAGAAGTCGGAATTGCTGCTTTACACGGCGCTGATCGGATATATCCATTATGTCTGCCCCATGGAGGAGCAGAACTTCACGACGCTTCTGGATATGCTGAATTCCATGGATGTGAGGGAAGACGATGAGGACTATCTGAATCCGGTGGATATCCAGTTTGAGGCGTTGAAAAGGAAAGACCCGGATAACTTTGCAGTGCGGCAGTATACAAAATTCAAACAGGCGGCGGGGAAGACCATGAAAAGCATCCTGATCTCCTGCGGGGCAAGGCTTGCTCCGTTCGATATCCAGGAAGTCCGGGAGATCATGGAAGTGGATGAGCTGCGCCTGGACCGGATTGGGGATCATAAGACAGCGCTATTTCTCATTATGTCGGATAATGACCCGACCTTCAATTTCATCATCGCCATGATCTACACGCAGCTTTTCAATCTGCTCTGCGAGCGTGCTGATCAGGTATTCGGTGGCAGGCTGCCGGTACATGTACGGTGCCTCATCGACGAGGCTGCCAATGTAGGCCAGATCCCGAATCTGGAGAAGCTGATGGCAACGGTCCGGAGCCGGGAGATCTCGATCTGCCTGGTGCTGCAGGCAAAAAGCCAGCTGAAAGCGATCTACAAGGACAATGCCGATACCATCATCGGCAACATGGATGCGCAGCTGTTTCTCGGCGGTACGGAGCCGGGAACGCTGAAAGACCTGGCGGAAGCATTGGGAAAGGAGACCATCGACAGCTACAACACATCCGATTCCCGCGGAACGAGCCTTTCCTATGGAACCAACTGGCAGAAGCTGGGAAAAGACCTGCTGAGCCGGGATGAACTGGCAGTGCTGGACGGGAAGAAATGCATCCTGCAGCTGCGAGGTGTGCGCCCGTTTCTGTCGGAAAAGCACGATTATACGAAGCATCCGAATTACGGATTGACTGTTGATGCGGATGAAGGTAAAGTATTTGACGCAGAAAAGTATATGAAAAGTGAATTGCAACTCAAGACAGATGAAGAATATGTTGGCGTCCGTGTATAAATGAAAAGGGTAAAGGTGCCTCACAATATTTTCACACACAAGAAGAAAAATAATGTTTGCAAAAAACAGGCCATAGTGTACTATATAGTTGAGCTGTGAAGAATGTGGTCGTTCGGCTCACGTTTGGAGCTCCCACCAGAGAGCGTGGTTCACTCTCCCGAATAGGTCTTAATGACTGAAAACAAACGAACCCTTTTTTGTAAGGTAATGCTCTTGGCTTAGAGTCAGGAGCATTTTTTTGGAGATTTCCTTAAAGGAAATTGCTTTACATAGCCAACATGCAGAAATGTATGCTGGCTATTTTTATGCCCTCACCCCTCCCGGCCAGCCGCGGCGGTTAGCCATTCATTTTCAGGACCGGGGAAGGAAGACTGAAGGCTGTATAGATAAAATATCCGGTTTATCCGGAAGAAGGGAGGTGCCGCTATGGCAGATAACGATTTCAGTTTTGAGATCACCGAGCACATTGCCGTGCTCAGCGAGTCGAATACCGGCTGGCTCAA
>JAZUFG010000100.1:0-9759 GCA_045640565.1 Oscillospiraceae bacterium
ACGGCTGTCGTCAGTCCGTGAACACTGCCGCCCACCCGGATGATCACCCCTGCGCAAAGGAAGGAAATACCGGAAACGACCCCGGCCGATACACGGGCAGAATCCACTCCCCGGGAGCCCAGATCTCCGATGGATATATCCGCAAAACCGTACTTGGAAATCAGCATGAAAAGAGCCGCCGCGCAGCAGGCAATGACATGGGTCCGGATCCCCGCTTCCTTAAAGCGCAGGGAACGCTCATAACCGATCACACCGCCGCACGCGCAGGCGATGACAAGGCGGAGCAGCATTTCCAAAAGCTCCGGATACTCTGTAGCAGTTAAAAAGCCCATAAGCAATTCCTTTTACAATATGATGCTTGAGTTTACCCCTCTTCGCCTCTTTTGTCAAGCGAGGGCGGGTCAGCCGCAGCAAAAGTTGCGGAGAAAAGCTGGAAGAATCCCCGCAGAATACTGGGGCAAAGAATAATTGCCGCTGGAAAGGCACCAGTCATACATCATTCCCCGTTCCATCATGGCGTAGGCATGGATAATATCGTTGGTCGTGTATTCGGGACGGAATATTCCCCGGTTCTGCCCTTCCACCGTGACCTGCCGCAGAAGCTTATAATAAAAGCGGTTGGAGTCCAGAAGCGAACGCTCCACGGAGGAAACCAGCTGCGAAGAAAAAAGCCTGCAGAGAAGGTCCACCGCAACGGTGTTTTCAATCATGAGAAAAAGCTCCTGATTGAGATAAATGAGCTTATCTACCGGATTCATATCCGGATCCATGGTCTTGGAAAGCTCTTCGTATTTCTCGTCAAAGAGATAGGAAAGCGATGCCGGAAGGCTGTCCTTTCCTTCAAAATAATGGTAGAAGGAGCCCCGGGAAACATGGGCCTCCTCCAAAATATCGTCAATGGTGGTATTTTCGTAGCCCTGCTCGTAAAAGCATTTCCATGCTGCAGTAACCAGTCTTGTTTTTGTATCGTTGAATTTCCGCATAAAATAAGGCCTTTCTGATAATCTCTTGCTAAAGTATATATACTATAGTTCATATTTTAATTCATTCTGTTTGGGTTTACAATAGGGGAGTTAAAATTTCCGGAGGTTTTTTCTATGTTCACTGTTGAATCTGCTGTTTTTGTTATCTATTTGCTCTTTATGCTGGGCATCGGCATTTACTTCTTTGTGAAGGATAAGAGCATGGGTGAAAAGGGCTATTTCCTGGGCAACCGCAGTATGGGCCCCTGGGTCTCCGCTCTCTCCGCCGGTGCTTCGGATATGTCCGCCTGGTCCCTGATGGGCTTGCCCGCCAGCGTTTTCGCCTTTGGTCTGGGCCAGACCTGGATCGGCGTGGGCCTGCTCTTAGGCTACGCCCTTTCCTGGATCATTGAAGCTCCCCGTCTCCGCCGCTTCACTATCGTTGCGGATGACAGCATCACCGTTCCTCAGTACCTGACCAACCGTTTCAAGAGCAGCGGCAAGGGCCTGCGCATTCTCTGTGCGGTGCTCTTCCTCTTTGCCTATACCATTTATGCAGCCTCCTCCATGAAGGCCTGCGGCACCCTGCTCAACACGGTCACCGGCATGAACCCCCAGCTTGCCATGTATCTCTCCGCGGCCATCATCATTGCTTACACCTTCCTGGGCGGCTATTCCGCCGTGTGCTGGACGGACTTCTTCCAGGGCATGCTGATGCTGGCTGCGCTGCTGGTTGCTCCCATCTTTGCTCTCTCTGTGATCAACGCGGGCGGCGGTGTCATGACTGCCCAGGAGGTCGCAGCGGAAACGGAGGGCTACTGGAACTTCTTCACTGCCGATTGGCGGGACATTATTTCCGGTTTAGGCTGGGGCCTCGGCTATTTCGGCATGCCCCATATCATCGTCCGCTTCATGTCCCTGGAATCTGACAAGTCCCTGAAAAAATCCCGGGTGATCGGTATCACCTGGACTGCCATCATCCTCGGCTTTGGCTGTGCCGTGGGTGCCATCGGCCACCTGCTTCTCGGCAATCTCAGCGACTCCTCCACCGTTTTCATCCAGGTGGTTCGGAAGCTCTTCCCTCCCCTCCTCTGCGGTGTTCTTCTCTCCGCTATTCTGGCGGCAGCCATGTCCACTGCAGACAGCCAGCTCCTGGCGGCCTCCTCTGCCTTTGCCAGTGATGTCTATAAGCCCATCCTCCGGAAGGGTAAAGCCGGAGATAAGGAAATGTCCATCGCCGGCAGAATCGTAGTCATTGTGATCTCCATCATCGCCGTTTTGATCGCCAGCAATCCCAACAGCGGCAGTATCATGAGTCTTGTGGAAAATGCCTGGGGCCTCTTCGGCGCTGCTTTCGGCCCCGCCATCATTCTTTCCCTCTTCTGGAAACGCCTGAATATTCAGGGAACCGTGGCTGCCATCGCAGCAGGCGGCGCCGTGGATATCCTGTGGCTTGCCTTCCTCTCCGGAACCGGTGTTTATGAGATCGTTCCCGGCTTCTTCGTGGGTCTCCTGGTCGGCGTGATCGTCACCCTCCTGACCCCCGCTCCCGGCAAGGAAGTGGAAGAGCTCTTTGATGCCGCAAAGGCATATAAAGACTGATCCCGGAAAAAACTTCAGGCCTCCGTCATAGGCGGAGGCCTTTTTATATCCGATTTTGCGGCAGAGAGGATTTAAATCTTATGGGCAGGCTTCAGGAAGAGCTTCAGAAGCTCTCCCGTGCTGCCTTTCTTTTTATGATATGCCCTGCCTCCGTAATAGGTCTCTATCGGCCGGAAGGAAAGGATCTTTTCGGGACTTAATGTGAAAAAGTCCTCATCGGCCACGAAAAAGTCTGCCGCTTTCCCCGGCTCCAGGGTCCCGTAGAAATCCTCCTCTTCCAGGGCCGCAGCAGCATGGACCGTATATGCCTTCATGGCCTCATAGGGAGAGATGGATTCCTCTTCTCTGTAGAAATCAACCATGCCCGTCATTTGCAGATAGGGGTCCAGATCCTGGACCGGGCTGTCCGACGAGGCGCAGACGGGAATACCGGCATCAAAAAGGGATTTCAGGCGCATGGAGGCCAGGGCCTCTTCCGAAAGAAAGCGCTCATAGGTATGGAGGTAGCGCTTATCGATCCAGGCATAGCCGGGCTGCATCTCCACCGCGTATTTGCCCTCTCTGAGGAGCTCAAAGCCCTCTTCGCTGAGGAATTCCCCATGTTCTAGACGGTGGAGCCTGTCTGTCTTTATTCCCTTGTAGGCCATCAGGAGCCGCTCTATGGCTGAGCTTCCGATAGCATGGGAAGCAATCTGAAAATCTTCATCTCCGAAAAGCCGGACAAGGCGTTCCGTTTCCTCTCGGGAATAGTAGCAGGGAGCCGTCTTCCCCGTGTCCTTATAAGGTATCGGGAAGGCCGCAGAATGAGCGCCCACAGCTCCGTCCATCTCCCAGCTTCCGCAGCCGCCCACCCTTTTTTTCTTCATAAAACGAAGGAAAGGACGGACCCGCTCATAGTCCGTATACTGCAGGTAAAGCCGGGTCTGCAGGTCCATATGCCGGGCCAGGCGGACCACAAGGCCGCAGGTGCTGTCCTTGGGCGCGTCCGCATTTCCTTCCAGGGCTCCCAAAAGAGCGATCCCGTATTCGGCACAGCGATTCTGCAGCTCACCCACTCCTTTGGCCAGTGCCCGGAGGCCAACCGTCTTCCCTACGATTTCAATGATCCTGCCCTGGGTTTTCTCATTTTCCTCTCCCTGCAGGATCCCGTTATGGCCCTCCGGATCCAGCCCCACCATTTGCATCATTTTGGTGGATAGGGCCGTGGAATGGCCGTCAATATTGTAAATCACGATTGCCCGACCTCCTGCCCAGGCATCCAGCTCCTGCCGGGTAGGCAGACGGCCCTCATCCATGGCGGAGAGGATATAGTTGTTCATGGCCACGACGGCATCCCCGGGCAGAGACTCGCAGTAGGCACGAATCCGTTTCTCCACCCCTTTCAGATCGTGGGGTTCCACTCCCTGCGCCGTAATCTCACAGGCATTTTGGCCCATGGCCAGAACGGCCAAAGTCAAAAGCAGGTGGGTATGCCCGTCCAAAAGGCAGGGATAGACATGCTTTCCCTGCAGATCAACCGACTGAATTCCCCGGGGCAGCTCTTCCGGGCTGTGAAAAACTTTCACGATTTTTCCCTTTTTCACTTCCATGCCATAGAAGCAGTCTTCCTCCGAGCGCATGGAATGGAATATGCCGTTGACAAAAAACATCAGTAAGGCACCACACTTCCCACAGCCATCAGAATATAGGCAGCCACGATGGCGATCTCCAAGGGAAGGCCGCTCCGTTTGAGCAAAGCATTCCCCTGCTCTTTTCGTGCATTATGATAAGCCGGAACCACCATAACGGCAACAACGATTGCTATGAGTCCCCCTGCCGTGCGCATCAGCTCCATAAAACCGCTGAGCCCCAAAAGAGCCAGGATCATGGAGGGCAGCGTGGCCAAAAGCCAGGAAAGGCGGCTGCCCAGCTTCAGCATATCATCCACGATGCCGCTCAGCGCCAGAGAAAGGGACCAGTAAGTGGTCAGCATGGCCATAACGGTAAAGAGGGAGCCGATCAGCTGGGCCCAAAGGCCGATTCCCTTGGACCAGCCCACCATGGAAAGCTCCGTGACCTCCGTTGAGGCCCAAAGGGCGCAGAAGCTGATGACCATAATGAGAAGGAAATTGTTAAAGAGTCCCAGAAAAACCGCCTTTTTCACTTTTTTCTTGTCCGCTTTCAAGCCCTCCACCGCCTGGGGCACAGAGAAGAAAGCGGACATAGCAAACATGGAGAGGCCGTAATAGGCCAGGATCTGCCGGAGATTGCCGCCCATCAGAGGGACCGCATGATGCTCCACCAGGCAGGATGCCACTGCCAGCACACCGATCAGAATAAAAATCACGGTCACTGCCAATTTTTCCGAAATGCCCACAGCCTTCAAGCCAAAGAGCACCACTGCAGCCGCGGCAATATAGAAGAGAAGCTTTGCAAAAATGGGCTTCATGGGGATCAGCCCCAAAATGATTTCCTCGGCTCCGGTAATATAGGCAGCCAGATTGGTCACAAGAATCAGTCCCATAAGGACAAAGAAAAGGATCTCCAAAAAGCGTTTGGCCCTTCCCCGGAAGAGAAAGCGGGAAAGGACATTGATGATCTGCCCGCCTCCGGCATTGATGGCAAGCTCCGCAATCATGATATGCAGAAGATAGCTGGCCGCAAAGGCCACTGCCAAAATAATACTGGCAAGGAGAAAACCGTTTTTCTCCGCCAGATAGGGCATGGAGAGCACCCCGGCGCCGATTCCGTAGCCCGTGATGATACAGGCCGCTTCCCAGGTGGTCAATTCTTTCTTCATAGTCTTTCCTCATTTCCTATTTCAGAATCATTCCTGCGTATCATTGTATAATGATTTCTGCGGGAGCGCAACGGTTTTTTCGCCCCCTGCCTTTTTACCTTTTGCCATTCTTCAAGCCAAGCCTGCGCGCATCATAAAAAATAACCTACTTTCTTTCTGAAAGTAGGTTATCGTAGGTTACACTTCCTATTATTTGGCGGCAGCCGTTCTTTCCGCTGCCGCCAAATACGCACGATCTATGCTTCTTTCTTTTTCCTGAAAGCAAGACCCGCGCCGACCCCGGCGGAGCTGAGGGCAAGGATCAAAACCAGAAGCGTTCCATTGTCCATAGCGCCGGTCTTAGGAGAAACCTTCTTGCCGAGGGGTTCCAGATAGCCCTCCCCGCCCTTGGCCTTCCAGGCTTCGATATCGGTGATTTCTTTGCTGCCTTTCGCATCCTCAAAACATTTTTCGCAGCCCTTGCAAAGATAATAGGCTTTATGTCCCGGCGCCGTTTCCGTGGGGTCTTTTGCAGGGACCTTTTCAAGGCCGTGCCCTATGGCAAAGTCATAGGATTCAAAGCCGCAGTAATAGGGGTCCTCATCGGGCATATAGAAGGCAGCCATATAGCGGCCTTCCTCTGTGGGGGTCTCTTCAAGCAGTGAGAACGCATACTCGCTGTCACCGTCATATTGGAAATACGCAACTGTCAGCTTCGGCTGGGGATCCAGGGCCTTGCCGTTTTCATCGAATACGGTGGGCGGTTCAATCTTCAGGGGTTCCCCGAACGCGAAGGGTTCTCCGCCGTTGATGGCATAATCTTCTGCCTCCGGGAAAACGGCATCCTTCTTGACTATGAAAAGAATCGGCTTTGTTTCATCTTTTGGCGTCAGGGAAGTGCTTTCATAGAGCACATAATCTTCCTTCACATTCTCCATACGCAGGTCAGCCAAATAAATCATGCTTTCTGCCTTGACGCGCTTCACGCTCAGGGTTGCATCTGCCTTGCCGAAAACACAGAAGGTCTCGTCGGAGATGACTTCCCCGCCGATTATATTCTCCCCATTCAGAACAGCGTAGAGGTAGAGCTCGTCCGTGCTGTTCTTGGCGATCAAATCTCCCGTAATGACTGCATTCGTCATATTTATGGAAATGATATCGTCACAGCCGTCAAAGACCAGGTCGCCGTCAATCGTAATATTTGTGAAATTCAAATCCCGCCAATCACTCTCCGGGATAAAGTTCCTCTTTGTCTTGCCGGAGAAAAAGATATCATCACTGTAAACATGGATGCCGTCTGCCTTGATCTCATAGGTCTCGGCGCCGGGCTCCACTGCCTCGCCCTCAGAATCGGTCACGATAAGCTCAGCCGGAATATAACCCTTGCTGCCCTTTGCCTTCCAGGCTTCGATATCGGCAATCTCATTCTTCCCCGCGAGATCCTCAAAGAAGCTGCCGCACACGCACTTGTAATAATCTTTCCAGCCGGAAAGATCCTCATTTGCCGCCTGTCCGTCAACCTTAACCGGGCTGTGGGTGTGGGCAGGGTCAAGTTCAAACTCCGCCGTAACGGTGACATCATAAGCAGGCATGGTGAATGCGAATCCTTTGCCACTCATGATGACGCAGGTCTGATCCTTCTCGCCGTCAAAATATTTTGCCTCCAGCGATTTGAGCTGATAATAATCATCTGCTTTGACGGTAATTACAATCAAATCGTCTTTTGACGCAGAAGTCTTATTAAACGAAATGGAACCGTGCGCATCCTTTGCCGTACCGTCAATGACCGAACAGGGGCCCTCGGCAAACGCCGCCACAGCAAACAGAGACAGCAAGAGGATTGCCGCCAAAAACACACTCATAAACCTTTTTTTCATGACAGAACTTCCTTTCGAGAATACTGATCTTAAAGGGGACGCTCTCCATCTCCGTATGACCGCAGCAAGGGCAGCGATACCGCCGTTTCTCAAAGCTGACTGCGCTAAGGCGGGAGCCAAAGCACAGGTGCCGGAGCGAGGTGATTCTGCTTCCGTGGATGTGCATTTTCTGACCGCACTCAGGGCAGAAAGAGACCTCACCCCGTTCCAGTTCTCCATGCAACAAGTAGACCTCTCGGCCTGACTGAGCTACCTCTATGGTGGTCTTGGAGTTGCGAAATCCGGTTAGACCAGAGGGCAAATGAATGTACTGCATGGCGAAGCCTCCCGTGCTGATTACTACGAAAAGCATACCAGCACGAGGCTTTTACGCATACCCTATTTCACATCAATCCCACAAGAAAAAGGATTGAGCCAAAAAATCCTCGCAAATCTTTTTCTTTCTCTCAATTACATTGAATGACAGTTCTTTCGTTTCTTCTGGATAAATCGGAGAGAGAAACTCCTTTATAAAATATACTCTGCCAGACTTTTCACAAAAACCCCATCGACAAAACCCGGCATTTTTAGCATCCAAATCCCCTAAAAGGCGATATCCGTTGATACTTGCCATCCCAAATAATAACCCTACCTTTAAATACTATTGGCTATTGAATTTAAGATTTCTTTATACTCAAGCCCCTGTAAGCCCTTGCCAGCCTCAGAAGGAAAATGAATAACATTCTCCCAAGAATCCGAAATAGTGCTCCAGTATTTTTTCTCCGGTGCATAGATTAAGAGTCGTTTTGCACTATTATCCATCAACCCCGTCTTTGCAGAATCGCCCCACCATTCCGTAAGCTCATCAAAGTTTTTCGCCATTTTCTGCGGATAGTTTGCAGCTTTCGCACCAAACCCCAATTCGTGAGTTCCTTCATCAGACCAAAGAATAATAATATGCCTTCTTTTGGTTCCTTCATTTGTCCATTTAGACTTTATTGCATATGCCAATGCTTCCAAGCCGTCCTCTGGCGCATCACCTCCGCCAGAAGCATCAATACTGTTTACCAATCTTTTAAACTCATTTGCCTCTTTTGGCAGAGAATAAAAATCTGTTGCTAGCATCGCATTTTCACCATCGGCAAGATAGTCCCTAAACGCAATAACACGAACTCGCAGTTCATCAATATGCTTTCCCTTTTCGGACATTGCCTCTGTCAAGTCAGAGTAAAATCGCAATGCGTTTTCTTTTACTGTGTTTAATAGGCTGTTCATACTACCGGTGGCGTCAATACACATTGCAATATCGACATTGTACTTTAAGCTGTAGTTACTACCCATTTCTTTTCCTCCCATATTACCTGTAATTATTTATTGCTTTTCTATGCCGTATTCACGTATTTCACAGTAACCAAAATACTAAAATAAAGATGTACAAACTGCTTTGATATGAATTGTGCAAAGTTGGTTAAAACACTATGAATACAGAGCGGCCCAGAATAACATCTATAGTATATAATGCATAAAAACAAATATCAATAGTCTATGGATTTTAAATTTTCATACTTATAGACTTAATTTAGTATCTTATTGGGGGATAAGTATGAACGATTTAGCTAAGATCATAGGGCAGCGAATTCGCAGTTACAGAATCAAACTCAATATCAGCCAGGAAAAACTGGCTGAACTTGCCGGCTGTCACCCTACCTATATTGGGCAAATCGAGCGAGGTGAGAAAAACGCGACTCTGGAAAGTATTGAGAAGATAGCTTCCGCTTTAAATGTTTCTCTATCCAAACTATTTGAAAAAATAGGACCAGACGATGCGGCCAAGGACTGCATTCCTCTCAAGTGTTACGAACTCCTCGCCTCCAAAAGTGAAAGCGAACAGGAGCAGCTGTACGCTTTGATCATGCAGGTGGAAAATTATAAAGGTTTCAGGAGATGATGCCAACCTTTGCAGGATGGCATCATCTTCATTTGTATGGGAGGCATCTCATGAGGCTTTGTATTCCCTTCTGAGCGACTTTTATTGCGGCCGAATATAAATTTACATCCCAAATAAGAAATCGCTTAAATCCATTTTAAAGGGATTGCCTGTTTGCGAATGTATCATATCGAGATACAAAGCGAAAACGAAAGTGTTTTGCTCCCGGAATTGGCAGTCAACCCCCTCACCGCTTCGCGGAGCTCCCCCTTGCGCTATGCGCTGCCAGGGGGAGCCTTTTTGCGCTCTATTGCAGTTCACCCTCCGCCTCGCTTGAGCTCGGCACCATCTCGCTGCGGCTCGGTCACAGCGGCAGTCAACCCCCTCCGTCATGGCTTCGCCATGCCACCGTCTCGCTGCGGCTCGGTCCCCTCGCGGGTCTGACAGGTCTCGCCTGCGGGCTCGGTCCCTCGCGGCTCTTGCCTGGTCTCGCTGCGGCTCGGTCACCCGCCGGATCTAACATGCCCCCGGCATGTTATTCAATACCGGCGGGCCGCTACGCTACACCGGCAGGCAATCCCACAACTTTTATGATTGACCCAAAATTTTTTAAAATTTGGCCAAAAAGAAAAGTGGTGGTGCGAAACCGCACCA